>NZ_LDUI01000053.1:0-57164 GCF_001043555.1 Chromobacterium sp. LK1
GTGGTACATGAGCACTGAGCTTGGTTTCAACGCCCATTTCCATCCATCCCGCCGACGCGCAGCAGATCGTAAACAGGTTCTCAGGGCGGCTGCTTAATCTTAAGCCATGTCTTGTTACTGCGATTCCGAGCGGTTGGCGGTGAAGCCTTCCCACTCGCCGCAGGCCGGGCAATGCCAGAAAAAGGCGCGCGAGCGGAAGTTGCAGCATTTGCAACGATGCACGCTCAGGCGCTGCGCGTGCTTGAGCACCAGCGCGCGCGCCACTTCCGCGTCCATCCGCCCTTCCGGGCTCAATTCGTCCATCTGCGCCTCGATCAGCCGATACACGCCGGACAGACTGGGGCGCGCGTGCACGCCCTCGCGCGCCACTTCCAGCGCCTTTTCCTCGCCCTCGTAAGTGGCGATCTTCTGGTACAGCAGATCGGTCAACTCCAGCTGCGGGAAGGTTTTTTGGTAGCCGCGCAGCAGCGCGATGCCTTCCAGCGGCTTGTCCATGCGCTCGTAAGCGTCGAACATGCGCTCGGCCGCCATCGACAGATACTCGTAGTTCTGCTTTTCGATGTTCTGCCAGGCGGCGATCGCCGCGTCGATGCGACCTTCGGTGAATTCGATATCGCCGAGAATCAGGCTGGCGCGCACGCATTTGCGGTTGGCGGCAAACGCCTCGCCCACATAATGGCGCGCCTGCTCGCTATTGGATTTATACAGCTCGCCCTGAGCCAGCTCGCAGTAAAACTGCGCCACTTCGTGCTGGAAGGAATGCGCGTCGCTGCGCAACTCCTTGGCGGTGGCGATGGCCTTGTGCCAGTCGCGGTCCTGCTGATAGATGTCCAGCAACTGGCGCCGCGCCGCCAGGCCCATATTGCCGTCCTGCAGCTTGAGCAGAATTTCCTCGGCCCGGTCCACCAGACCAGCCTTGCGAAAATCCTGGGCCAATTCGAAACGCACCGCGTCGCGGTGCTCGGCCGGCAGGTCCGGCGCGTCCAGCATGCGCTGATGCAGACGGATGGCGCGGTCGTTCTCGCCGCGCTTGCGGTACAGCTTGCCCAAGGTGTGCTGCAATTCCAGCGCCGAGCCCTGCTGGCGCGCCACTTCGGCCAAGGCCGAGGCGGCGACGTCGGTCTTGTCTTCCACCAAGGCGTCCAGGCCGCGGAAAAAGCCGGTGGGCACCGCCTTGGCCTGTTTCAGCACGGTGCGCATGTCCACGCGCGCGGCAAACCAACCCAGGCCAAAAAAGGCCGGAAACAATAGCAACCACCACAAATCCAGTTCCAACAGCAATCCTTTCCGGACAAACAACAACAGCCGCTGCTAGCGGCATCACAAAAGAACGGCTGATAAAACCCGGCCGCCCGAACGCCCGGCGCGCCCCATCGGGCGACGCGGGCTTCAAGACCCGGTTTTGTCAGCCGCTCTCGCCGGCCTCCTCAGTCCGCGATCGCGTCGCTGGGATCGCTGAT
The DNA here is from genome assembly GCF_001043555.1 of Chromobacterium sp. LK1. Taxonomy (NCBI): domain Bacteria; kingdom Pseudomonadati; phylum Pseudomonadota; class Betaproteobacteria; order Neisseriales; family Chromobacteriaceae; genus Chromobacterium; species Chromobacterium sp. LK1. The sequence continues at coordinate 1,461 of NZ_LDUI01000053.1, forward strand.
CACCTTGCTGGCGGGAGGCCTGTTGCGCAATTCTTTTTTCAATTGGGAAAGCTCTTTCCGGCTGCGCAGATAATAGCCCAGCGTGGCCAACAGGCCCACCAGCGCGCCGGCGACGAAGAACAACAGCAGAAACACGATCAACGGCGCGGACCAGGACTCGCCGAAGAACAGTTTGAATTCGACGGGGTGGCTATTTTGCACGGTGACCGCGATCAGGAATACCAACAGGGCCAATTCAACGATACGAAGCAGGTAACGCATGATCTCGCTCGATTTGTTTGCCGGAGTGCAAGTTTAAACGATAGCCCGGCGCAACCCAAGCTGGAATTTCCGCGACGCAAAGAAAAAGCGCCGCAAAAGCGGCGCTTCGGATTCGCTAAGCCGGAGATTGGCGCTCAGGCCTCGCTCTGCTCCATCAGGGACAGGTCGACGCGTTCGCGCAATTCCTTGCCAGCCTTGAAATGCGGCACATATTTCTCAGGAACCGAGACGCTGGTGCCCGACTTGGGGTTGCGGCCAATCCGCGGCGGACGGTAGTTCAAATCAAAACTACCGAAACCGCGGATTTCAATCCGATTCCCTTGCGCCAGGTTATTGGCCATCGCATCCAAAATGGTTTTGACGGCCAATTCAGCGTCTTTGTAGACCAACTGAGAATTGCGCTCGGCAAGTCGTTCCGACAGCCTAGCGATCAGCTCAGATTTGGTCATGTCTCAATTACTCGTTAGAGCCGGACAGTTTTGCCTTCAGCAGGGCACCCAGGTTGGTGGTGCCAGCGGAAGCGCTGTCTACGGACAGGCTCTTCAGAGCAACGTTGTCTTCCTGAGCGTCTTTAGCCTTGATGGACAGGCTGATGTTGCGGGACTTGCGGTCCACGGCGATGATCACGGCTTCGACTTCTTCGCCGTCCTTCAGCACGGAACGAGCGTCTTCCACGCGGTCGCGGGACAGTTCGGAAGCACGCAGGTAACCTTCAACATCGGTGTCCAGGGCCACAACGGCGCCCTTGGCGTCAACAGACTTCACGGTACCCTTAACCAGGGCGCCCTTGTCGTTCATTGCAACGAAGTTGTTGAACGGATCGCCTTCCATCTGCTTGATGCCGAGGGAGATGCGCTCTTTCTCAACGTCGATGGACAGAACAACGGCTTCAACCTCGTCGCCCTTCTTGAACTTGCGCACGGCTTCTTCGCCAGCTTCGTTCCAGGACAGGTCGGACAGGTGAACCAGGCCGTCGATGCCGCCCGGCAGGCCAACGAACACGCCGAAGTCGGTGATGGACTTGATCGCGCCCTTCAGCTTGTCGCCTTTGTGGAAGTTGTCGGCAAACTCGTTCCACGGGTTGGCCAGGCACTGCTTCATGCCCAGGGAGATACGACGACGGTCTTCGTCGATTTCCAGGATCATGACTTCCACTTCGTCGCCAACCTGAACAACCTTGGACGGGTGTACGTTCTTGTTGGTCCAGTCCATTTCGGACACGTGCACCAGGCCTTCGATGCCCTGTTCGATTTCCACGAACGCGCCGTAGTCGGTCAGGTTGGTCACCTTGCCGAACAGACGGGTGCCGGACGGGTAGCGGCGGGACAGGCCCACCCACGGATCTTCGCCCAGTTGCTTCAGACCCAGGGATACGCGGTTCTTCTCTTGGTCGAACTTCAGTACCTTGGCTTCCACTTCGTCGCCCACGGCCAGAACTTCGGACGGGTGCTTCACGCGGCGCCATGCCAGGTCGGTGATGTGCAGCAGGCCATCGATGCCGCCCAGGTCAACGAACGCACCGTAGTCGGTGATGTTCTTGACGATACCCTTGATGATGGCGCCCTCTTTCAGGGTTTCCAGCAGAGCTTTGCGCTCTTCGCCCAGGGTTTCTTCCAGCACGGAACGACGGGACACAACCACGTTGTTGCGCTTGCGATCCAGCTTGATGACCTTGAATTCGATCTGCTTGTTTTCGTACGGGGTGGTGTCTTTCACCGGACGCACGTCAACCAGGGAACCCGGCAGGAAGGCGCGAATGCCATTGACCATAACGGTCAGGCCGCCCTTCACTTTGCCGCTGATCAGACCGGACAGGATCTTGCCGGTTTCCAGCGCTTCTTCCAGCTCAACCCAAGCGGCCAGGCGCTTGGCTTTTTCGCGGGACAGCTTGGTCTCGCCAAAGCCGTTTTCCAGCGCGTCGATGGCTACGGTCACGAAGTCGCCGATGGCAACTTCGACCACGCCTTGGTCGTTCTTGAATTCTTCGGCCGGGATCAGGGACTCGGACTTGAGGCCGGCGTTTACGGTAACAAAGTTGGAATCAACTGCTACGACTTCGGCAGTGATCACCTCGCCCACGCGCATGTCGTGAAGGGTCAGGCTCTCTTCAAACAGCTGAGCGAAGTTTTCCATGGAGAGGGTAGTCATCAAGCGTACTCTCGGTGCGCGCCTTGCGGCGTGCGGGGTTAGGGTTGCACAACGGGTTTATTGCTTTGCAGCATTTTCACCCGACAAAAAAATCATAGGCCGGAGACCTGTCTTTCCTCGAACCAGCGTAGGACCTGTGCGACCGCCTGGTCTATGGTCAGCTCCGTGGTATCGAGCAAAAAGGCGTCCGGCTCCTGGCGCAGCGGCGCTACCGTCCGGGCGGCATCGCGCGCGTCCCGATCGATAATGTCCTGCAGAATCTGTGGGAGATTAGCAGAATCTCCCTTGCCGATCAACTGCTTATAGCGACGCTCCGCGCGCTCCTCGGCGCTGGCGGTCAAAAACACCTTCAAGGCCGCGGCGGGAAACACCACCGAACCCATGTCGCGGCCGTCGGTCACCAGGCCCGGCGCCCGGCAAAAATCGCGCTGCCGCTGCAACAACGCCGCGCGCACCGCCGGCAGCGCGCCCACCTTGGACGCGCCGATGCCGATCTCCTCGGCCCGGATCGCCGCGCTGGCATCCTCGCCGGCCAGCCACACCGCGCCATCGGCGAACTCCACCGGCAGGCCGGCGGCGGCGGCGGCCAACTCCGCCTCATCGTCCCAAGCGATGTCGCGGCGCTGCGCGAACAGCGCCAGCAGCCGGTAGAGCGAGCCCGAATCCAGATAATGAAAACCCAGCCGCGCGGCGACCAGGGCGGCGACAGTGCCCTTGCCGGAGGCGGACGGGCCGTCGATGGCGATGACAGGTGCGGTCATGTGCTGATAAATCCTTGCAAAAATTCGCGCTGGCGGCCACATGCGTGGCCAGCCGGCCAAACCGGCGATTTTATCGCAAGCCGCCGGCCGGCACAGCAAGATTCTCCGCGCGGCGAAACCCGGCGCCGGGTTTGCGCAAATGCGGCGATGGCGGTTACATTGTCCGACGGGCGCCGCGGCGCCATCCGCCAATCAAGCACACAAGACTCAGAACCGCCATGGAACAACTGCATCTCGCCCCCGTCCGCCATCTATCCGGCGCCATCAAGCTTCCCGGCTCGAAAAGCATCTCCAACCGCACCTTGCTGCTGGCCGCGCTGGGCAATGGCAGCACCCTGGTGCGCGAGCTGCTGGATTCGGACGACATCCGCCACATGCTGGCGGCGCTGAAGCTGCTGGGCGTGGAGATCGAGCAGATCGGCGACAGCCGCGACTTCCGCGTGCAAGGCGTCGGCGGTGAATTCCCGGTCAAGAACGCCGACCTGTTCCTGGGCAACGCCGGCACCGCCTTCCGTCCGCTGACCGCGGCGCTGGCGCTGATGCAGGGCCATTACCAGCTCAGCGGCGTGCCGCGCATGCATGAACGTCCGATCGGCGACCTGGTGGACGCGCTGCGTGTGGCCGGCGCGCAAATCCAGTACCAGGGCAATACCGGCTTTCCGCCGCTGACCATCATGCCGGCGCAACTGGAAGCCGGCCGCCCCATTCCGGTGAAGGGCAATGTGTCCAGCCAGTTCCTCACCGCCCTCTTGATGGCGCTGCCGCTGACCGGCGAAACCGCGGTCATCGAAGTCAGCGGCGAGCTGATCTCCAAGCCTTATATCGAAATCACCCTCAACCTGATGGCGCGCTTCGGGGTGCGGGTTGAACGCGACGGCTGGCGGCGCTTCACCATCCCCGGCGGCCAGAGCTATATCTCCCCTGGCGAAGTGCACGTGGAAGGCGACGCTTCCAGCGCGTCCTATTTCCTCGCCGCCGGCGCGCTGGCCGGCGGCCCGGTGCGGGTGGAAGGCGTGGGCACGGACAGCATCCAGGGCGATGTCAAATTCGCCGACGCGCTGCGGCTGATGGGCGCCGAAGTCCGCATGGGCCCCAATTGGATAGAAGCCAGCGCCACGCTCCCGCTCAAGGCGATAGACGCCGACTTCAACCACATCCCGGACGCGGCGATGACCCTGGCGGTGGCGGCGCTGGCCGCCGACGGCACCAGCACGCTGCGCAATATCGAAAGCTGGCGCGTCAAGGAAACCGACCGCCTGAGCGCGATGGCCGCGGAGCTGCGCAAGGTCGGCGCCGTGGTGGAAGAAGGCCAGGACTATATCCGCATCACCCCGCCGTCGGCGCTGACCCCCGATGCCGAAATCGACACCTATGACGATCACCGCATGGCGATGTGCTTCTCCCTGGTCTCGCTGCTGGGCGCGCCGGTCACCATCAACGACCCCAAGTGCGTGGCCAAGACCTTCCCCGATTATTTCGACGCGCTGGCGGCGCTGCAAGCGCAGGCCTGAGCCAGCCGCCCCGCTCGACAACCCCGCTCCGGCGGGGTTTTTTCTTGGCCAAGCCTTGCGCCCTGCACCGCAATAAAACACAATATATAGATTATTAAAAACAAAAAAATCTACATCATGGAAAATTTCTTTGCCTTGCGCCGCCAATTCATGCAGCAGTTCGACATCCCCAGCCCGGCGCGGCCGCAGTGGCAGCCGCAGCAGCTGGCAATGTGGGAAACCATGCTGGAGGAAGAACTGGCCGAATTCCAGCACGCGCTGGCCGACTATAAACGCCAGGACGGCGACGAGGCGGAACGCTCGCGACGGATGGCGGAACTGCTGGCCGAAGGCGTGGACGTGCTCAATGTGCTCAGCGGACTGCTGATGTCGCAAGGCCTGCCGCTGGAGGAGATGGCGCGCGAAATCCACGCCGCCAATATGCGCAAATGCGTGGACGGCAAGATTGTGCGTCGCGAGGACGGCAAGGTGCTGAAGCCGGCCGGCTGGCGGCCGGCCGACAAGGAGGGGGTGATACGCCGGGCGCGGGAATCCCAAGACCCCATTTAATCTCGGCTACGCCGCGCGCTCAATGATCGCGCCGCGCAAACAATCGGGCGATGCCGTGATAATGCGGCTGACCGTGGCCGACATCCAGCGCGAACTCCTCCTGGTAGGCCAATAGCGTCAGCGCGGCGAACTGGCGGCGCAATTCGTCCGGCTGATAGTAGTGCCGGACATAGGACGCCGTCTCGCTCGCCACCCGCCCCTGGGCATCGCAGCCGGGATCGTTGACCATGAATACCGACACGAACAGATAACCGCCCGGCTCCAGCGCCTCCTCCATCCGCCGCGCCAGCGCCGCCCCGGCGGCCGCATCCAGATGGTCAAGCGAGGTGTTGGCGACGATCAGCCGGTAATGCTCCGCTTCCAGTTGCAAGCCGGCCAGGTCCGCCACCTTGCCGGCCACGTTCAGGCGGCGTTCGTCCGCCGTTTCGCCCAGGCGCGCAATCGCCTCGGACGAGCCATCCACCGCTGTCATCGCAAAGCCCAGCCGCGCCAGGAACAAGGCGTTTCGCCCCTGGCCGCAGCCCAAATCCAGGCCGGCGCCGCCGGCCGATACATGATATTTGTCCAGATACTGGACCAGAGACGGCGATGGTTGATCCCCGTAGAACGACGTGCTCGAACGGTACACGCCGTCGAATCCCGCTGCTGTCATTGATGATGCCCCCGATATCGGCTTTGCGCCTGACCGGCCCATCTCGGCCCGGACCCTTCGTCCGGATTACCTGTCCGATAGGCCACCCATCCTTTTGGACAGAATAGGCGATGAGCATCGCAAGGACATCACAATCGATTCAGCTATTCATCAAATCATTTGCGGCAAGGCCTGCATCGACTGCGCCGGCAGCATTTCCAGCAACAGCCAGACCGCGGTCAGCGCCAGCATCGCCGCCATGCCGCAATTGAATGCCCGCAGCCGGCGCGGCGACGCCAGCAAACGGCGCGCGGCCACTCCGGAGCCCGCCCACAAGGCGATGCACGGCAGGCCGATGACGAAGGTCAGCGCGGCGAACAGCAGGCCGGCATGCCAGGCGTTCATCTTGGCCGGCAGAAACACCATCGCGATATTGAAGCCCATCAACCAGACTTTCGGGTTGAGCCAGTTGAACAACACCCCGCCCCAAAACCCCATCGGCGCGCCGCCGGATTCGCCCGCGGCCGGCGCCGAGCGCGCCATGCCCCAGGACAACCACAGCAGATACAGGCAGCCGGCCACCGCCAGGTAGACCTGCACCGAGGCGATCACCGACATCAGCCCGCCCAGGAACACGGTCAGCAGCCCCACCTGAACCGACAAGCCCAGCGACATGCCGAGTAGCGACGGCACCGTGCGCGAAAACCCGTGATTGACCCCGGAAGACGCCAGCACCAGATTGTTCGGCCCCGGCGTGATCGACATCACCAGCAAATAAGTCACCAATGCAACAAAATTCATTACCGTTCCAGCCCATTGCAGACGCCGGAAGAATCCGGACGCCTTGGTTTCCAATGGCGGAAATGATAACGCCGCGGCAGTGACGAATACAGATTCAGAAAAATTGAATTGGAACCATAACAGTTTTACAATCGACAAACTGTTACGGTCATTTTCCAAGGAAACTGTACCGATGGAATCCACGAATTCTGTGAGCGAGGCCCGGGCATGAGCGATGAACCCCTGTATCAGCAACTGGTGAACGAATGGATCACCCTGATCCAGACCGGGGTGGTGCAGCCCGGCGAACGGCTGCCCTCGGTGCGCAAAGCCTGCGAAATGCACAAGGTCAGCCCGTCCACCATCCTGATGACTTATCGCACGCTGGAAGACCGCGGCCTGATAGAAGCGCGGCCGCAGTCCGGCTTCTACGTCAAATCCGCCGCCACCCTGCCCTTGCCGCGCATGCGCCGGCAAAGCGCCGCCCATCACACCGGCGAAGTGGTGGATCAGATCGAGGCGGTGATGACGGCGCAGACCCGCGCCGACTACATCGACCTGTCGCTGGCCAGCCCGCGCGGCAGCGATTTCTACCCCACCACCCGCTTCAAGCACATCATGGGGCGGCTGCTGCGCCAGCATCCGGAACTGACCACCGATTATCCGTTCCCGCCCGGCTCGGAACGGCTGCGCCGCCAGATCGCCCAGCGCGCGGTCAGTTGGGGCTGCGTGCTGGCGGCCGAGGACCTGGTGATCACCAATGGCTGCACCGAGGCGCTGCAACTGGCCTTGCGCGCCTGCTGCAAGCCGGGCGACACCGTGGGACTGGAGTCGCCCACTTATTTCGCGCTGCTGCCCACCTTGAAGAACCTGGGCCTGAGCGTGATCGAGATTCCCACCCACCCGGCCAACGGCCTGTCGCTGGACGCGCTGGAACTATTGCTGTCGGAAAAGCGGCTCAACGCCATCGTCGCCATGCCCACGGTGCACAATCCGCTGGGCTGCACCATGCCGGCCGAGGCCAAGCAGCGGCTGGCGGCCTTGGTCAATGAATACCAGGTGCCGCTGATCGAGGACGTGCCGCATGCCGATCTGCATTACGACGGCGCCACCCCGGACGCGGTCAAGGCCTATGACCGCGACGGCTGGGTGCTGCTGTGCTCCAGCTACAGCAAGACGCTGGCGCCGGGCTTCCGCATCGGCTGGATCGCGCCGGGACGCTTTCTGCGCGAGGTGACGCGGCTGAAGTTCGCCAGTTCGCTGGCCCAGCCGCGGCTCTTGGAGGAAACACTGGCGGAATACCTGGAAACCGGCGGCTACGATCATCACCTGCGGCTGATACGCCGCCACTTCATGAGCCAGATGGAACGGTTGCGCGGCACCGTCGCCAGTTGCTTCCCGGCGCAGACGCGCGCCACCTCGCCGTCCGGCGGCTGCCTGCTGTGGGTGGAGCTGCCCAGCGGCGTGGACACCATGGAGCTGTTCCAGGCCGCGCTGGCCGAACGCATCACCGTGGCGCCCGGCGCGCTGTACTCGGCCAAGGGCCGCTACCGCAACTGCGTGCGGCTGTCCTGCTGCTATCCGTGGAACCCGGCGTACGAACGCGCCTTGCGGCGCGTTGGGGAATTGGCGGGAGAGATGGCCGACTGAATCAGGCCGGGCGGCCGTTGCCGCGCGGCTGGGCGCGCACCGCGGCGCGCGAGGAAGACGGAGCCGACGACGGCGCCGCCGCCGGAGCGTGTTGCGGCGCAGATGCCGGCGGCGCGGCCAGGGTGGGCAGCGGGCCGCCCGGCTCGCGGCCAGCCGGCTCGCGCGCGAACTGGGTGTCGCCGGTCTGACCGGGCGATAGCCAACGCACCACCGCCAGATCACCGTCCACCTTGGCCTTGGCCACGTCCTTGCAGGTCAGGCACACCGGCACGCCCTTGCGCGCCTTCAAGGCCTGATCCACCCGCGCGCCGTACACCACCGCGGACTTCTGCTTCTGCCAGGCCAGCAGCGTTTCCGCCAGCATCGGGAAAGAAGGATCATCCTGCTTGTAATGATTGCGGTAAGCGGTCAGCCACAGATTGCCGGCCGCGTCCTGGTTCAGCAACACGGTCTGATAGGCCACCGTCACCGCGTCGCCGCGGGTGACGGTCTTGGACAGCAGCAAGGCGTCATCGTTTTTCATGCGCACGCAGCCATGACTACGGAAGCCCGGCACCGAACCCGGCGCATTGGTGCCATGGAAGCCCAGGCCCAGCTTGGCCTCGCCGAAACGGATGAACACCGGCCCCAGCGGGTTATTGGGCCCCGGCGGCACCACGGTCTGCACTTCCTTGCCGCTGCGGCGCATTTCTTCCTGGATGGAGCGCGGCACATGCCAGGCCGGCGCCTTGTAGATGCCGGTGATGTCGAAGCTGCCGATAGGCGTCTGGGTCAACATCTTGCCCACCGCCACCGGGTAGATCTTGGACAAGTGGCCATCCTGGTACTGGAACAACCTGGCTTGCGGCAGATTGAGCACCAGATGCAGGCCAGTGGGGCTGACTTGCACATCGGGCTCGGGAATCACCGCCGCGCCGGCAACCGTCGCCGCGCCCAATCCCAGCACCCCAAACAGCCCAATACATCGCTTCAACATACCGCACCATATTTGAAATCACTATTGTTCGATTCTAACAGAAAGCGTGGAAAAGCAAGATTCTGACTATTACCAAACCTCGGCCCAAGCAATATTGTCCGACAATATTGTCGGTTTTACGTCAGCATGGCCGGCCTCGCCTCAAAGCGCCGGCCAAGGCGCCAAGACCCAGGCCGCCGCGTACAGGCCGACGCCAAAGCTAGCGTGCGCCATCAGGCTGCGCCGACGCGTCACCCAGGGTTGTGGCGTCTTCGCGGCGAAGAAGCCCGCTCCCATCGCCGGCTGCATCAGCAAAAACGGCGCCGCCACGCTGGCAAGGCCGAACAATAGCGCCGGTCCCGGCGTCGGCTCCCGCCACCAGGCCGCGCCGCACGCCGCCAACAATAACAAAGCGAACACCACGCCAATCAGATAATGCGCGAGCCAACCCAGCGCCCGTTCGCCGCGCACCGGCTCGGCGCGGACGATGCCAGCGTGACGGAAGCGGCCCCGCCGCCAATGCCCTATCCAGCGCCCCACCAGCGCATAATCCAGCGACGGCTCGCCAAAGCCCCGTCGCAGCAACCATGCCCACGCATCCATCACCGCCGTGGCGCCGACACCCACCAGCGCGCCGCGCGCCAGCCATTCCGCTACCGCATCCATGCCTTCTCCTCGCAGAACCATTCAATGTCCGCAGCAAGCCGCTGAGCACGAGCAGGCGCAGACAAAATCCAGTCAATAGACTATCATTAAATAGATTGATTGAATGATATTTTGAAAGCCGCTCATGCCCACCGCCGCCCCGCCCGCTCCGGAACGCTTCGCCGATCTGGCCGAACTGGCCCGCACCCTGAGTCATGCCCACCGCCTGCTGTTGCTGGAACACATCGCCCAGGGCGAACGCCCGGTTGAGCGGCTGGCCGAGTTGGCCGGCCTGTCCATCGCCAATGCCTCGCAACACCTGCAACACCTGAAACGATCCGGACTGGTGTTGTCGCGCCGCGACGGCAAGCATGTGTTGTACCGGCTGGGCGACGGCCCCATTCTGGCCGTGCTGGACGCGCTGCGCCGTCAGGCCGAGCACCAACGCGGCGCCATCCGCGCGCTGCTGAACGATGCCGCGGCGCGGCCCGAGGCGCTGGACGGCGTGACGCTGGACGAACTGCTGCGGCGGCTGAACGACGGCGACCTCATCTTGCTGGACGTGCGCCCGGCGGATGAGTACGCGGCCGGCCATTTGCCCGGCGCGCTCAATCTGCCGCCGGAGCTGCTGGAACACGGTCTGGAGCAGCTGCGCGCCGGCGCCGAGATCATCGCCTATTGCCGCGGCCCCTATTGCGTGCTGTCCACCCAGGCGGTGGCGGCGCTGCGCGCGCGCGGCCTGAACGCCAGGCGGCTGGACAGCGGCTTTCCGCAATGGAAGGCGGCCGGGCTGGAGGTTGAAGTCGGCGCCGCCGCCGTCGTCGGCAAAAAACCCCTGCGCGCCGCCGGATAATTTGAGAAAATTACCGCTTTCCGATTGATTTTCCACGCAACACCATGACGCACAAACAGACTATCGCCCAGGTCGAATCGCTGGATCACGAAGGCCGGGGGGTCGCCCACGTAGACGGCAAGACCATCTTCATCGATGGCGCACTGCCGTACGAAACCGTGGTCTATAGCGCCTACCGCAAGAAGTCGTCCTACGAAAACGCCAACACCAGCCAGGTGCTGAAGGAAAGCTTCCTGCGCACACAGCCGCGCTGTCCGCATTACGGCACCTGCGGCGGCTGTTCGATGCAGCATGTGGAGTTCAGCGCCCAGGTGGCGGTCAAGCAAAGAGTGCTGGAAGACAATCTGGCCCGCATCGGCCGGGTCAAGCCGCAGCAAGTGCTGACCCCGATCGCCGGCCCGGCCTGGCATTACCGCCATCGCGCGCGGATGTCGGCGCGGCTGGTGGAGAAAAAAGGCGGCGTGCTGGTGGGCTTCCACGAGAAGCGCTCCACCTACATCACCGATATGAGCGAATGCCATATCCTGCCGCGCCATATCTCGGACCTGATCGTGCCGCTGCGCGAGATGATCTACAAGCTGTCGATCAACAATCGCATGCCCCAGGTGGAGCTGGCGGTGGGCGATAAGGTGGACATCCTGGTGTTCCGCAATATGGAAGCCATCAACGATGCCGACCACGCCGTGCTGCGCGCCTTCTCCGACACCCATGGCAGCCAGGCGCGGCCGCTGCAGATCTGGCTGCAACCCAAGGGTCCGGACACCTGTTATCCGATCTATCCGCTGGACGCGCCCAAGCTGACTTACAGCCTGCCGGAATACCGCGTGGAGATGCCCTACTACCCCACCGAGTTCACCCAGGTGAACCCTGAAATCAACGCGGTGATGGTGTCGCGCGCGCTGAAATTCCTGGACCCGCAGCCGGGCGAGCGCATCGCCGACATGTTCTGCGGCATCGGCAACTTCACCCTGCCCATCGCCCGCTCCGGCGCCAAGGTTCACGGCATGGAAGGCAGCCAGGCCCTGGTCAAGCGCGCGGTGGAAAACGCCACCCACAACGGCCTGCAGGACAAGGTCAGCTATGAAATGGCCAATCTGTTCGAAGTCACCGAGGAATCCTTCGCCGCGCTCGGTCGCTTCGACAAGATGCTGGTGGACCCGCCGCGCGACGGTGCGGTGCAGCTGCTGAAAGCCATCACCGAGGACACCGCGCCCAAGCGCATCGTCTACGTGTCCTGTAACCCGGCCACGCTGGCGCGCGACGCCAATGTGCTGGTGCACACCAAGGGCTACACGCTGAAAACGGCCGGCATCATCAATATGTTCCCGCACACCGCCCACGTGGAATCGGTGGCCTGGTTCGAAAAGACCGGTCCGTGCAAGAGCCGCAGCGAAATCGCCGCGATCGAAGCCGCCGAGGAAGCCGAGCGCGAAGCGATCAAGGCCGCCCAGCGCGCCGAGGCGGCGGCGGAAGCCGCCAAGAAGGAGCAGGAACTGGCGGAAAAGGCAGCCGCCAAGCAAGCGCGCCGCGATTATTATTTCGCCGAGCAAGCCCGCCGCGAAGCGGAACAGCAAGCGCAATAAACCCGCATGCGATAAGCCTCCGGCCGCGGCCGGGGGCTTTATTTTTGCCGGCGGGCAATGCAGCTTGTTTGACCAAAACGGGTAGTCGGCAACGACGGATTGGCGCACAGTGAGGCGCTAATGCTTTTTACATGGAATAGCGCATCTCTTCATGTCAAAATTCACCGGTTAAACCGATAACGAGATCGCAAGCACACACAGCGGGCCCGCCCGCCAACATCGCCGCTCCTGCCTGAAGGACGGCCCATCAAGGCAATAGATATGCACATACTTCAATTCGTCTTCGGACTGCTGGTGGTCTTCCTGCTGACCCAATTGGTGGCGCGCGACCGCAAGAACATCAAGATCCGCTACGTGCTGCAACTGATCGTGGTGGAGATGGCGCTGGCCTACTTCCTGCTGCACTCCAGCTACGGCCTGACCCTGGTCGGCGGCGTGGCCGGCGTGTTCGACAAATTGATGAGCTATGCCGGCGAAGGCACCAACTTCGTGTTCGGCGGCCTGCTCAATCAGGGCGAGTTCAGCTTCTTCCTCAAGGTGCTGATGCCCATCGTCTACATCTCGGTGTTGATCGGCATCCTGCAGCACATCCGCGTGCTGCCCTGGGTGATACGCGGCATAGGCTGGGTGCTGGCCAAGATCAGCGGCATGGGCAAGATCGAGTCCTTCAACGCCGTCGGCTCCATGATCGTCGGCCAGTCCGAGAACTTCATCGCCTACAAGAACATCATCGGCAGCTTCTCGGAAAAGCGCATGTACACGCTGGCCGCCACCGCGATGTCCACGGTGTCGATGTCCATCGTCGGCTCTTATATGCAGATCATCCAGCCACGTTTCGTGGTCACCGCGCTGATCCTCAATCTGTTCAGCACCTTCATCATCCTGTCGCTGATCAACCCCTACGACGCCAGCCGCGACGACGATGAATTGATCAGCGCCGAAGCCGCCCACCGCATGTCCTTCTTCGAAATGCTGGGCGATTACATCATGGCCGGCTTCAAGATCGCCGTGATCGTCGGCGCGATGCTGATCGGCTTCATCGCGCTGATCACCACCGTCAACCACATCTTCGACGCCATCTTCGGCGTCAACTTCCAGTATGTGCTGGGCTATGTGTTCTACCCCTTCGCCTGGCTGATGGGCATCCCGGCCGCCGACATCATGCCGGCCAGCAGCATCATGGCCACCAAACTGGTGACCAATGAATTCGTGGCGATGATGGAACTGAAAAAGCTCACCGCCCAGCTGTCGGAATACACCATAGGCGTGATCTCCATCTTCCTGGTGTCCTTCGCCAACTTCAGTTCCATCGGCATCATCGCCGGCGCGGTCAAGGGCCTGGACGAGGAACGTGGCAATATGGTGTCCCGCTTCGGCCTGAAACTGGTGTACGGCTCCACCCTGGTCAGCATTCTGTCGGCGCTGATCGGCGGTTTGGTGCTGTAAGCCAGCCCCCTCCTCCAACAGGCCCGGCCCATGCCGGGCCTGTTTCATTTCCCGCCTCAAGCCACCTTGTCGAGGAAAATCAGCTTGATCGGCTCAGCCAGCAATTCATCGAAGCGCTTTTCGAAAGCCTGGAAATAAGGCGTGGCCAAGTGCTCGTCCAGCGCGGAGCGGCTGACGAAGGCTTCCCGCATGTAAAAGCTGCCCGGCTCGTCCGTGAGTTCGAACAAGGTGTAATCGAGGTTGCCCGCCTCGCGGCGCGTGGGCTCGACCAAGGCGGTCAAGGCCTCGCGCAAGGCGTCGCGCTGGCCGGGCTTGGCCTTGAGCACGGCGATGCTGGTCAGGGGTAATGTCGTCATGATGTGGTTCTCCGTTCTTAGAGCCCGTTCAAAGTCTGCTGCGCTTCGGCGGGATGGATGGAAATGGGCGTTGAAACCCGCTTCGAAATGCTCATGTACCGCTTGATCATTCCGCTTTCTCGCTCGTTTTCGCCTTGTCTCGCTCTGGCTCGCGAGACTTTGAACAGGCTCTTGGGATGATGATGCGGCGGCGGCGCGCTGGCCTACGCCTCCAACCGTCAGTCTGAAGACGCCGCGCAAGACCAAACAGACCGACCGCGCGCAGACTCTTTCAATCCGGGTTTGAAAACGCCACGCAACTGGGCAATAAAAAACCCGGCGCCAGCCGGGTTGTTCCATCCAGTGTCTCCCGCCCTCAAACCTTGGGCCAGGCGATGGGCCGATAATCCGGCAATCCATCCTTGAACGGCGGAATCCGCTCGCCCTCCATCAAGGGGCGCACATAGTCGAGGAAGGCCGGCGTCACGCTGAAGCCGTCCGCGCCGATGAATTCCGGCGGCAAGCGCTTCTCCTGATCGCCCACCTCCGATAGCGGCACCTCCACCACGTCCCAGCAATAGGGATGGTCCTGAATGCGCTTGATGCCGGCCATCACGCCGCTCTTGCCGGCCAGCAGCCATTCCACCGCCCGCTCGCCCATGATGTAGGCCTGGCGCACATCCATGCTGGAACCCAGATGGCCGCCGGCGCGCTGCAGATAATCCACCTGCGCCACGTGCGCGGAAATGCCGCGCTCGCGCAGCAGCAGTTGAGCGATCCAGTGGCCGGCGCCGCCCAGTTGCTCATGGCCGTAGACCTCGGACTTCTTGGCCTCGGCGACGAAGCGGCCATCGGCGTCAGTGATGCCCTCCGCCACCGCGATCGCGCACTGGCCGAAACGCGCCAGCCTGTCGTCCACCGCGGCGAGGAAACGCTCGGCGTCGAATGCCACCTCCGGCAGCAGCAACAAATGCGGCGCTTCGCGCTCATTGCGCGCCGCCGCCGCGCAGGCCGCAGCCAGCCAGCCGGTATGGCGGCCCATGGTTTCCATGATGAAGACCCGGCCCCAGCCCATGCTGGTCATGTCCAGGCCCACCTCGCGCATCGCGCTGGCCAGGAACTTGGCGGAAGAACCGTAGCCGGGGCTGTTGTCGGTGCCCACCAGATCGTTGTCTATGGTCTTGGGAATGCCCACCACCTTGAGCGGATAACCCATGTGGCGCTCGAACTCCGCCAAGCGCTCGGCGCAGCCCAGCGAACCGTTGCCGCCGTTGACCAGCAGATAATGGATGTCGTGCCGGGCCAGCACCTCGCGCAACCGCCGCCAGTCATCGCCGGCCTCGGCGAAGCTGCCTATCATGCGCCGGCTGACGCCAAAGCTGCCGCCCGGCATGAAGGCGAGCTGGGCGATGGCCTCATCCGACACCGCGTCGATATCGCATAGCCGGCCGTCCAGCAGGCCGGCGAGGCCGTCGAAAGCGCCGTACATCGACAGACCGCGCTGGCGCGCGGTTTCTATCGCGCCCTGCGCGGAAGCGTTCAACACCGCAGTCGGGCCGCCCGACTGCAAATATACGGCACGGGGTTTGGACATCATCGCCACCTGGAGAAATGGAGAATCAAACGGCGCGGCGCGCGGCCGAGCCGGGAATACCACAAACATACCACTGGCCGAAAAGCCCCCTCAAGCCACAGGTGCCGCTCAAACCCGATTTCCTTGACCGGCGGCAAACCCCGCTGCAAGTTGCCGCCGCGCTACAGGCCGCCGCCTGCCGCCTCTTAGAACCTGTTCAAAGTCTGCTGCGCTTCGGCGATACGGCGTTGAAACCAAGCTCAAAATGCTCATGTACCACTTGTACATTCCGCTTTTTCGCTCGTTTTCGCCTTGTCTCGCCCTTGCTCGCGAGACTTTGAACAGGCTCTTAATCCCAGCGCGGACTGAACTCCGGAGCGGCCAGCCGCTCGCCGCGCTCCAGGCCGGCGATGGCGTCCATCTCCGCCTCGCTCAAGCGCAACGCCGCCGCCTGCAGATTGGCTGCCAGATTGGCGCGCCGGGTGGACGACGGGATCACCGCCACCTCCTGCTGCAACAGCCAGGCCAAGGCCAGCTGCGCCGGACTGGCCCGATGCCGCGCGGCGATTTCGCGCAATAGCGGCTCGTCCATCACCTTGCCGTAGGCCAGAGGCATATAGGCGGTGACCGGCACGCCCTGCTCGCGGCAGAAGGCCAGCAGCTTGCGGTTCTGCAAAAAGGGATGCACTTCCACCTGCTGATTGGCGATCTCGCCCGGCCCCACCGCCGCCAGCGCCTGGCGCAGATGGGCGATGGTGAAATTGGACACGCCTATCCGCCGCGTCAGCCCCTGCTGCTTGGCCAGGGCCAGCGCTTCCATATATTCCGCCACCGGCAGTTCGTCGCCGGGCGACGGCCAATGGATCAGCGTCATGTCCACCTGCTCCACGCCCAGCAGATCCAGGCTGCGGCGCAGGCTGTCGGCCAATTTTTCCCGCCCCAGGTTCTCGGTCCAGATCTTGGTGGTGAGAAACACCTGCTCGCGTGGCAACCCGCTCTGGCGCAGCGCCTGCCCCACCTCGGCCTCGTTGCCGTAAATCTGCGCGGTGTCGATGTGGCGGTAGCCCAACTCCAGCCCGGTCAAAACCGAGTCCACCACTTGTTGCCCTTGCAGGCGGAAGGTTCCCAAACCTATTTTTGGCATATCCATGATTAAACATCCTTTCAGTTACGCGCCCTGCGGCGCTTTATTGCCATCATCCTGCGCCGGCGGTCAAACCGCTTGCGAACACATGGTCGGCGCGCGCGCCGCGCGGCGGTCCAACACGCCGGACCAGGTGGTCAAGCCCAGGGCCGCCAGCACCACCAAGGCGCCTATCCACGGCGTGGCCAACAGACCCAGCTCCGCCACCACCCAGCCGCCGGCCCAAGCGCCGCCGGCGATGCCGACATTGAAGGCGGCGATGTTCAGGCCGGAGGCCACGTTCACCGCCTGCGGCGCGTCGCGTTCCGCCTGCCGCACCACATAGAGCTGCAGACCGGCCACATTGCCGAAAGCCACCGCGCCCCAGGCCAGCACCGTGACCAGCACCCACGCCGGCGACGGCGCGGTGAAGCTCAGCGCCAGCAATACCAGCGCCAACAAGCCGAAGATCAGTTGCAAGGCGCGCACCGGCCCCTTGCGGTCCGCCAGCCGGCCGCCCCAGATATTGCCCACCGCCACCGACACGCCGTACACCAGCATCACCAGCCCCACCCGCGACGGCGCGAAACCGCTGACTTGTTCCAGAATGGGCGCCAGATAGGTGAAGGCGATGAAAGAACCGCCGTAGCCCAAGGCCGTCATCGCGTAGACCAGCAATAGCCGCGGCCGCTTCAGCACCGCCAGCTGCGCGGCCAGCGAGGCCGGCGGCGGCTGCGGAATATCCCTGGGTACCAACAACAGGCTGCCGATGAAGGCCAGCACGCCCAGCAGCGACACCGCCAGGAAGGTGGCCTGCCAGCCCAGGGTCTGGCCGATGAAGGTGCCCAGTGGCACCCCGGTCACCAAGGCCACCGTCAGACCGCTGAACATCAGCGCGATGGCGCTGGCCGCCTTGTCCTTGCTGACCAGGCCGGTGGCGATGGTGGAGCCTATGGAAAAGAACACCCCGTGCGCCAGGCCGGTCAGCACCCGCGCCGCCATCAGCGCCTGGTAGCCCGGTGCCTGCCAGGCCACCAGATTGCCCAGCGTGAACAAGGCCATCAGCCCCAGCAGCAGGGGCTTGCGCGGCACGCGGCCGGTCAGCGCGGTCAACAGCGGCGCGCCCACCGCCACGCCCAAGGCGTAAAGACTGACCAGCAGACCGGCGGACGGTAGCGACACCCCCAGGCTGGCGGCGACGGTGGGAATCAGGCCCACGATGACGAATTCGGTGGTGCCAATGGCGAAGGCGCTCAAGGTCAGCGCCCATAAGGCAAGCGGCATGGTGTTCTCCCAAAGAAAAGCCGGATCGGCCCGCTCACGCGGACCCAGCGAATAGGGCCGCATTCTGCGCGCTTGCCAGCCGCGGAAAAATCCGCTTCACTGACAATAACTTTTGACTTGGAATCAACAATGCTGCCAATGGAAGCGCTGATTGCGTTTGTCTCAGTCATAGACGCCGGCTCCTTCTCCGCCGCCGCGGAACGCCTGGGTCAGACCCCGTCCGGCATCAGCCGCAGTGTCAGCCGGCTGGAAAAACAGCTGGGCGTGGCGCTGATCACCCGCACCACCCGCCGGCTGGACCTGACCGCCGAAGGCCGCTGGCTGCTGGAGCGCGCGCGCCATATCCTGGCCGAGCTACGGGACACCGAGACCCAACTCGCCGCCAGCCTGGCCCAACCCAGCGGCCTGCTGCGCGTCAACGCCGCCACCCCCATCCTCACCCGGCTGATCGCGCCGCTGACGGCCGGCTTTCTGGAACGCTACCCACAGGTGCGGCTGGAGCTGACCGGCGCGGAAGGCATCGTCGACCTGATAGAAGAACGCGCCGACGTCGCCATCCGCGTCGGCATGGGCGCGCTGGCGGACTCCAGCCTCAATGCCCGCCGCCTGGGCGACAGCCGCGTCCGCCTGGTGGCCGCGCCGGACTATCTGAGCCGCCACGGCGCGCCGGATAGCGTGGACGCGCTGGCGCGGCACCGGCTGCTGGGCTTCACCGCGCCGGAAACGCTCAATCTATGGCCGCTGCGCCACCGCGGCGGCAATGGGCTGGCGATCCAGCCGACGCTGACCGCCTCCAGCGGCGAAACCCTGCTGCACCTGGCCTTGCACGGCGCCGGCATCGCCTGTCTCAACGACCTGCTCACCGCAGAAGATCTGCTGAGCGGCCGCTTGCTGCCGGTGCTGGACGCCGTCAGCCTGCCGTGGAGCCAGACCATCTGGGCGGTGTTCTACAAGCAAGGCGCGCTGGCGCCGCGTGTCAGCGCCTGGGTGGACTACCTGGCGCAGGAGCTGGGACCAAGCCTGAGCCGGCCGTTGTTTGCGCAAGAAAATGCACCATCATCATGATATTCAGGAACTGAATTAATTTTTTACTTACAAAAACATGGAGATAGACCACTTTCAGGCCCTTCGGCCTCCCGCTTGCGCCATGAGCACCCTGCCGCCCAAACTCAGCGCCGCCATAGACGGCGTGCCGATGGAATACCTGCTCGCCGGCAGCGGCGCGCCGCCCATCGTGCTGATCAACGATGCCGGCGCTCCGCTGGAAGGCTGGTACAAGATGCTGCCCGCGCTCGCCGCGCTCGGCACCGTGTTCGCCTACAACCGCTGCGGCATAGGCAATAGCGGTAGCGCGCGCGAGGCGCAGACCGGCGCGGCGATGATGGAAACCCTGCGCGCGCTGCTGTTCAAGGCGGACCTGGCTCCGCCCTATGTGCTGGTGGCCCACGCGCTGGGCGGCTTGATCGCCAATCTGTTCGCCCGCAGCTACGCCGGCGAAGTGGCCGCCGTGGTGTGGCTGGACGCCAGCGCGCCGGAGGAGATGGACGCGCGCCAGGCGCGGCAAGGCCGACTGAGCCAATGGCTTCGTCGGGCCTTGGATCTGGCCCAGGACAGGGACACCCTGAACGAAACCGGCCAGCTGAGCCGCAGCGTGGAGCAGATCGCCGAGGCGCCGCCGTTTCCGGACATCCCGCTGACCCTGCTGTGCGCCGCGCCGCCGATGCTGTCCTGGCTGACGTCCCAAGCGGAGTTGGACGCTCGCGTCGCCGGCCAACGTCGGCTGGCGGCGCTGTCGCCGCGCGGCTGCCGCGTCGTCACCGCCGGCAGCGGCCATTTCCCCCAATTATCCGAGCCGGAGCTGGCGCTCGCCGCGGTGCGCGACGCGCTGGCGGCGATAAGCCCGCGCTAAAAGCCAGTTCAAAACCTCGCGAGCAAAAGCATGACTAGGCGCAAACGCATCGCGAGTGCCGCATCACTATCTCGCGGCGGCGCTCGAGAGAGGTTTCATAAAGTCGGACACATCACAGCTGTTTGAAGTAATAGGCGGTGGGATGCAGGCGGCCGTCCGGGCTGGCGGCGTAATCCGGAATCTCGCCGCTTTTGCGCCAACCCAGCTTGCGGTAAACCTCCTCCGCGCCGGAACCGGCCTCGGTGTCCAACACCAGCAGGCGGATGCCCTGTTTATGTGCATGATCTTCCAGCGCCGCCATCAATTGGCGCGCCACGCCGCGGCCGCGGCGGGCGGAATGCACCAAGAGCTTCTGCACCTCGGCGCGGTGGCGGCCGTTGCCTCGCTGGCAAGGCGCCAGCTGCACGCAGCCCAGCAGTTCCTCGCCCTCTTCCGCCAGCCATAGTTGCAATCCCGGCCCCAACAGCGCGTCCACCTGCGCCCAGTAGGCGGCGGCCTCCGCCATCGGCAAGGGCGCGAGAAAGCCCACCGAGGCGCCGCCGGCCACACTATCGGCCAACAGCGCGCTCAAGCGCGAATAATCGCCGGCCGCCAGCGCCGGCGCGAGTCTGATGCGCATCATCTTGTTCTCCCCATGGATCATGGGACAGGATCAAGCAGTTTTCATGCCGGCCGCGGCGGCTGGCTCACATGCGCTGAAACAGATGGGCGTAGCTGCGGCTGACTTCCAGCGGCTCGGGGTAGCCGCGCAATTGCAGCATGAGGCCGCGCTGGCCGTCATCGCGCTTGATCTGTTCGATGGCGTCCACCCGCACCAGGGTGGAGCGGTGGATCTGCCAGAATTCGTCCGGGTCCAGCGTCTGCAACAGTTCCTTGATCGGCATGCGGATCAAGGCTTCGCAAGCGGCGGTCTGCACCCGGGTGTATTTTTCATCGGACTGGAAGAACAGCACCTCACCGGTGCTGATCATGCGCAGGCTGTTGCCTACCGAGGCCTTGATCCAGCGCAGATAATCCGGCCGCGCCAATTGGCGGCTCAGTTGTTGCAAGGATGCCTGCCAATGCGACGGCAGCGTCAGCTGCCGCTGCTCCCAGCGCTGGCGCGTACGCAGCAGCCGCTCGTCCTCCACCGGCTTGAGCAGATAGTCCACCGCGCCTTCCTCGAAGGCCTTGATCGCGTATTGATCGTAAGCGGTGACGAACACCACCGGGCACAGGCCGTCTATCTCCATCGCCGCGGCGATGCCGTTCTGCACCGGCATGGTGATGTCCAGGAAAGCCAGGTCCGGCCGGTGTTCGCGCACCAATTCCACCGCCTCGGCGCCGTCGTGGGCCTCGGCCACTATCCTCAACTCCGGCCATACCCGCTGCAAGGCCATGCGCAGTTGCTCGCGCATCAGGCGCTCGTCGTCGGCGATCACCGCGCTCAGTTTGCTCATTAATGCAGTCCTCTTCCAGGCCGGCCGCTCACTCCAGCGCGAACGGCAGGCCTATGGTGGCGCGGGTGCCGCCTGCCGGCAACACTTCCAGCAGCAGTTGCGCGCGTTCGCCATGCAGCATGGCCAGGCGCTCGCGGATATTGCTCAGGCCCATGCCCTGCCCCGGCTGCTCGGGAAAGCCGACGCCGCTGTCGCTGACCGCCACCCTAAGCTCGCCGGCCAGCACCTTGGCGTCGATGAGGATCTCGCCGCCCTCGGCCTTGGGCTCCAGGCCGTGCTTGATCGCGTTTTCCACCAGGGTTTGCAGCATCATCACCGGAAAGCGCGCGTCCAACAGCGACTCCGGCACCTCCAGCCGCACCCGCAGCCGGTCTTCCATCCGCAGTTGCATGATGTCGAGATAAGCGCGCGACAACTCCAGCTGCTGGCCCAGGCTGGTTTCCGCCGGGGACTCCCGCCACTCCGGCAGCGAGGAACGCAGGTAGCGGATCAGCGCCTTTTGCATCAGCAAGGCGCGCTCCGGCGCGGTTTCCATCAACTGGCACACCGAGGACAAGGTGTTGAACAGGAAGTGCGGCTCGATCTGCGCTTGCAGCGCCCCCATCCGCGCCTCCGCCAGCTGGCGTTGCAAGGCCTCCACCTCGGCCAGTTCCTCCGCCTGCTGGCTGCGCTCCACCGCCGCGTCGGCGCGCTGTTCCGCCCGACGCTTGCCGCCGGCCACTATCTTGACGATGCAGACGGCCACGCCCAGGAAGAAGGCCAGCACCGGCACCCCGATGATGCCGCCCATGATCAGGCCCAGGAAGCAGATCAGCAGCAGCCGCCCCCAGCCGACGACGGCCAGCCAGTCGAAAAACAACCACCAGTAGATGGAAGCCTTGTGGCTGACGAGGTCAATGCCCGCCAGCGCCTCCGCATGTTTTTGCCTATCCATGATACGCCCCCCGGTCTTGCTTCATCTCTTCCTCGGTCCGCTCGGTCAGCGCCGCCGGCCGCGACGGCTTCGACGCGACGCAAGCCTTCACCAGGAAGGACATCAGTATCAAAAAAACCACCGCGCCGCTCAAGGCCAGCACACCGCTCAAAACCAAGGCCAGCAGCGAGATCAGCGCCAGCCGCCCCCAGCCGAGGCCGGCCAGCCAGTCTACATAAAGCCGCCAGTAAATGGCGATCTTGTGTTTGGCGCCGTTCAGTCCGTCCAGGGCTTCCGCGTGTTTTTTCCGGTCCATGTCTAACTCCTCGTGATGTGTCGTGCTTGACGCTGCTCACTGTAGTCAGCGCCAAACACCACCGACAGCGACTTGCGACGAAGCGCGCAAGGCGATGGACAAAGCGGCGAAACACGCGACGAACGGGCGGCGTTTAACCGCCGCCCATCCGGTTTACAAGCCCAGCGCTTGCTCCAGCATCCCCATCTCACGCCGCCATTCCCGCTGCAATTGCGGCTTTTGATGCTTGGGTTTGCGCGCCAGGTCGGCGCTCAGCAGCGCCTCCAGCTGGTACAAGCGCTCCAGCTGCCGCTCCGCGCCGCTTGGAGCGGACGCGCCGTCGGCCGCCGGCGGCTGATCGGCCACCGCCGCGACGGCTGGCGGAATGAACAGCTGGGCGTAGGCGCTGGCGGCGTCCGGCCACTCACGCAGCCGGCCGTCGCTGACCACCCAGAAGCGGTTGCACGATTGCTCGATCAGCTCGCGGTCGTGCGACACCAGCAGGAAGCCGCCGGCAAAGCCGGCCAGTTCCTCGGCCAGTTCGCGCTTGCCGTCCAGGTCCAGGTGGTTGGTCGGTTCGTCCAGCCACAGCAGGTGGTAGCTGGCCAGCGACAGCGCCAGGAATAGCAGCCGCGCGCGTTCGCCGCCGCTGAGGGTGACCACGGTCTGACCGTGGCGCGCATAGGCGAAGCCGGCGGAAATCAACGCCTGGCGCCGCTCCACATCGCTCAGCGGCGCGAACGGATACAGCGCGTCCGGCAGCGTGGCCGCGTCGTCCAGCCGGCGCAGCGACTGATCGTAATACGCGACGCGCGCCGCCGGGTGCGGCCGCCAGCCCACGCCGGCCTCGCCTTGCAGCCAGTCCTGCCAGCACTGGCGCAGCAAGGAGGACTTGCCGGCGCCGTTGGCGCCGAGCAAGGCCACCTTGTCGCCGCTGCGCAGGCTCAGCTCGTCGGCCACGAACAAGGCCGGCAGGCCGGGCGCGGCGCGTACCTGCAAGCCTTCGAAAGCCTGCAGCCGGTCCGCCGCCAGCGGCTGGCCTTGCAGCCGCAAGCGCCACGGGCTGCCACGGCTGACGAAGGCTTGCTCCTCCTTCAGCCGCTCCACCCGCCTTTGCATGGACTTGGCCTGGCGCAGCAGTTTTTCATTGTCATGCTCGCGGCCCCAGATCGCCAGCCGCTTGCTGCTGGCGTTCAGGCGGTCTATCTCCTTCTGCTCGCCGGCATGGCGCGCGCGGGCGGCGGCATCGGCCTCCGCCAACGCGGCCCGCGCCTGGCTGCACGGCTGCTCGAAGCGGTACAGGCGCTGATCGCGCAGGATCCAGCTGTGCGCGGTCACCGCGTCCAGCAACCGCGCATCATGAGACACCAGGATGAAACCGCCCTGCCAGCGGCGCAGGAAATCCTCCAGCCACAGCAGCGACGGCAGGTCCAGATGGTTGCTGGGCTCGTCCAGCAGCAGCAGATTGGGCTGGCGCAGCACCGCGCGGCCCAGCAGCAGCCGGGTGTGCTGGCCGCCGCTGAGACTGGCCACCGGGGTATCGGCCGCGGCCGACAGTTCCAGTTCGTCCAGCAGGCTGTCCACCCGCCAGTGCTGCTCGGGCTGACGGTCCACCGCCTCCAGCAGCGCCGCGCGCGCGCTCACCGCGGCCAATTGCGGCGGCAGATGCTGCTCCACATATTGCAGCCGGCACAGGCCGGCGTATTGCACCGCGCCGGCATTGGCTTCGCGCTGGCCGGCCAGCACGTCGAGCAGGCTGCTCTTGCCGCAGCCGTTATGGCCCAGCAGGCCGATGCGATCGCCTAGTTTTACGGTAAAGGAAAGGTCCTGGAACAGCGGGCCGTGGCCGGCGTCCAGTTGCAGGGATTGCGCGGAAATCAGGGTTGTCATGCTCTTGCTCTCGTTTTTTCGGGACGTGATCGTCCCTGTCAACAGGAGCGCTGGCGACAACGTGGGAGTCGGGAAAGACTCGGCGAGTGAAACTCGAAGTGAAGAGTGGCTTTGCTCCGACCCGGTTATCGCAGCGCGATGGAACTCGGGCAAGAGCCGGCAAATGTGCCATACAAGCGAGCCAACATTTCTGGGCGCGCAAACTGAACCATATAACCTCCTTTCTCTCGTTTTGCGGGTAGGCCTTGAACCCGTATCAAAGCCGGCGTGTTCCGCGTCGTCGCCGCCTCGCCAAGAGGAGACGGCCTCTCTTTATCCATGGTGGATGCAGGCTGGCAGTGTAAACCATGCGCGCCGCCGCGCGCCAGCCGCCCTTCTGTGTCCGCGCCCCGTTTTCCCGCAATGCGGGAATGGCAAACAAAAATAGGCAATGAATTACCGCCAGGTGGGAAACCGGGCTTTTTAGCGGCGGTCGCAATAGATAAGGTTAGAAAATCCTAATAAGGACCGGACATGCCCATTCTCAGCTCTTCTTCCGATCGCCTGTTGCAAACCCTGCAGCTGGTGGCGGCCTCGCCTCAGCCGCTGAGCGCCAAGGACATGGCGCAGCAGCTGGCCTTGCCGCCGTCCACGCTGTACCGCCAGCTGACTCACTTGAGCCAGTGGGGCCTGCTGCAAGCGGGCGCGGACGGCGCCTACCACGCCGGCCCGCTGGGCCTGCAACTGGCGATGGGCTTTCAGCGGCACAACACGCTGGCGGCGCAGGCGCGCCCGGAAATGCAGCGGCTGGCGCGGCTGAGCAATGAAACCGTGGCCTTGATGGTGGCCACC
Source organism: Chromobacterium sp. LK1 (assembly GCF_001043555.1). Lineage (NCBI taxonomy): Bacteria > Pseudomonadati > Pseudomonadota > Betaproteobacteria > Neisseriales > Chromobacteriaceae > Chromobacterium > Chromobacterium sp. LK1. The sequence continues at coordinate 26,826 of NZ_LDUI01000053.1, forward strand.
CGTCAGCAGGTGATCTGCATCGAGATGATGGAAAGCCAGCAGGCGCTGCGCTGCGCCTTCGCCGCCGGCAAGGGCCAGCCGCTGGCGCGCGGCGCGTCGGCGCTGGCCTTGCTGGCCTTCATGCCGGCCGCGCACAGCCAGGCCACCCTGGACAGCATGCTGCCGCCGCAGGAACACGAGGCCCTGCGCCAGACCCTGGCCGAGGTTCGCCGCCAGGGCTACGCCACCAGCGACAGCGCCATCGATCCCGGCATCTGGGGCGTCAGCGCCCCCCTGCTGCAGGGGCGGCGCAAACTGCTGGGCGCCTTGACCTTGATGGCGCCTTCCGGCCGCGCCCAACGCCGCGCCCAGCTGGTGGAGCAAACCCGCCAGGCCGCGCGCAATATCAGCGCTTACCTGGGCTGCGATTGAGCGGCCCCGAACTGAAAGACCAAGCATGACGCTACACACACCTCCCGCGGCCTGGAGCGGCCGCATCGACGCCGAGGGCGAACTGGCACGTCGCTGGCATCAACGCATCCGCCCATGGCAGCCCGGCGTCGCCGCCGGCGTCGCCCTGCTGGGCTTTGCCTGCGACGCCGGCGTGCGCCGCAACCAGGGCCGCCCGGGCGCGGCGGCCGCGCCGCGCGCCATCCGCCGCGCGCTGGCCAATCTGGCCTGGCATCAGCCGCAAGCCGCCTACGACGCCGGCGACGTGCATTGCCGCGACGACGAACTGGAAGCCGCCCAGGCCGAACTGGGCCGGCAAGTGGCCGGCCTGCTGGACGACGGTCAGTTTCCCATCGTGCTCGGCGGCGGCCACGAAGTGGCTTACGGCAGCTTCCTCGGCCTGGCCCGACACCTGGAAACCGCCGGCCGCGCGCCGCGCGTCGGCATCATCAATATCGACGCCCACCTGGACCTGCGCCAAAGTCCGCTCGCCTCCTCCGGCACCCCCTTCGCCCAGATCGCCGCCGACTGCAAGCGGCGCGGCTGGCCGTTCCACTATCTGTGCGCCGGCGTGGCGGAAACCGCCAATACCGCCGCGCTGTTCGCCACCGCCAGACAACTGGACGTGCAGATGCTGTTCGACGAGGAACTGCAACCCTGGCGGCTGGAACAGCCCTTGCAGCGGCTGCGCGACTTCATCGAACCCTGCGATTGCCTGTACCTGACCATGGACCTGGACGCGCTGCCGGCGTCGCAAGCGCCCGGCGTCAGCGCGCCGGCGGCGCTGGGCGTGCCGCTGGCGACGCTGGAAGCGTTGATCGACATCCTCCGCGCCAGCGGCAAGCTGCGGCTGGCCGATATCGCGGAACTGAACCCGGAGCTGGATCAGGACCAACTGACCGCGCGGACCGCGGCGCGGCTGATACACCGGCTGACACGACCACTCTGAGAACCTGTTCAAGGCCTCGCGCTGGCTCGAGGCCAAACGGAACAAGCCGCGACACAGCGGCAAGCCGTACTTTTGCAAAGGAGAAACCATGCAGCAATGGAAACTGGATTTGATCGCCACCACCGCGCTGGCGGTGCTGGCCCTGCTGGCCGGCTACCGGCTCAAGCGTCATGTGCGCTTCTTCGAGCGCTTCTGCATCCCCGCGCCAGTGATAGGCGGCTTCGCCGTCTCCATCGCCGTCCTGCTGCTGCGCGAGAGCGGCGTCGCCGCGATCAGCTTCGACACCACGCTGCAAACCCCGTTCATGGTGGCCTTCTTCACCACCGTGGGCATAGGCGGCAGCCTGGCGCTGCTGCGCACCGGCGGCAGCACCCTGTTGATCTACCTGGGCATCTGTTGGGCGCTGGCGGTATTCCAGAACGTGTTCGGCGCCGGCGCGGCGGCCATGTTCGGACTGGATCCTACGCTGGGCGTGATGGCGGGCGGTGTGTCGCTGGAAGGCGGCCACGGCGCGGCGGCGGCCTTCGGCCCGATGGCGGAGCAACTGGGCACCCGCGGCGCCACCGCGGTGGCGCTGGCCTCCGCCACCTTCGGCCTGATCGCCGGCGGCGTGCTGGGCGGGCCGCTGGCCAGTTGGCTGATCCGCCGTCACCAGCTGCCGATCCAGGCCGAAGCCGGCACAACGCCGGCGCCCGCCTATCACGATCACGAGGCCAGCGTCACCGTGAACAGCGATTCGCTGATCGCGTCCATGGGCCTGGTGCTGGCCTTGATGACCGCCGGCATGCTGATCGCCGGCCAGGTGCAACAACATTGGGACTTCGTGCTGCCCGACTATGTCGGCGCCATGTTCGCCGCCATCGTGTTCCGCAATCTGAACGACCGCGCGCGACTGATCCGGCTCAATAGCGCCGCCATCGACGCCATCGCCGACATCTCGCTGGGCGTGTTCCTGACCATGGCGATGATGAGCTTGAAGATCTGGGAGCTATACGATCTGGCGCTGCCGCTCTTGGGCGTGCTGTCCTTGCAGGTGATCGCGCTGACGGCGATCAGCGTCTTCATCGCCTTCCGCCTGCTGGGCAAGAACTACGACGCGGCGGTGATGTGCGCCGGCCTGATGGGCCACGGCCTGGGCGCCACGCCCAACGCGGTGGCCAATATGAGCGCGGTGTGCCAGAAACACGGCGCCACCTCGTACAAGGCCTTCCTGATCATCCCGCTGTGCGGCGCGGTGCTGATAGACTTGGTGGCGATTCCCTTCCACGCCTGGATCATCAACTACCTGCACTAAGGCCCGCCATGACGCTCATCCGCCTGCAAGACTGCCCGCCCAGCCCATGGAAAAATGGCGGCGGCAGCACCCGCCAGCTATTGATCGCCCCGGCCGACGCCGGCCTGGACGATTTCGACTACCGCGTCAGCCTGGCCAGCGTCGCCAGCGACGGGCCGTTCTCGCGCTTCGACGGCGTGGACCGGCAATTGCTGATCCTGCAAGGCGCGGGACTGGAGTTGCAACTGGAAGGCAGGGACAGGCTGCGGCTGACGCCGGGCGGCGCGCCGCTGGCCTTCGCCGGCGAGACCCCGGCGCAAAGCCGGCTGCTGGACGGCCCGCTGACCGATTTCAACGTGATGACGCGGCGCGGCCGCTACCGCTCGCGGCTGGACAAGCTGATGCTGGATGGCGCGCTGGAATTGGGCTCCAGCGCTGAACTGACCCTGCTGTTAACGCTGGAAGACGGCGCGCGGCTGTGGCAGGACGGACGGCCGCTGCCGCTGGCGGCCTGGGACGCTGCCCTGATCCGGCGCGGCGAGACGCTGCGGCTGCAGGCCGAGCGCCCGCTGCCGCTGTGGCGGGTGGAACTGGAAACCATCGATCCGGCCTGAGCCGACCTATAATCACCTAGGCTGTTGAAATAGGCCAATTGGCTTTTTAACTCCTAAGGAGATTCCCATGGCATCAACTGTTTCCTATATCGAGATCGGCGCCGGAGACGCGGCCCCTGTCGGAGCTTTCTTCGCCGAGCTATTCGGCTGGAGCTTCCACCCGATGGGCACGGACGGCGGCGGCTGGTTTCAGGCCGGATCGATTAAAGCCGGCCTGCACGGGGGGGATGCCGCGCCCCGGATCGATCTCTTCTTCCAGGTGCCGGACCTGGCGGCCGCCGTTGAGCGCGTGCGGGCCCTGGGCGGCCAAATCGACGGCGGCATCGCGGAGGAGCCGGGCTTCGGCAAATTCGCGCAATGCCATGCGCCTGGCGGCCTGAGCTTTGGCCTGCATCAGCCCGAGTCGACATAAGCGAGCAGGCTCCACGCCAACGACGGGACCTCAGGTCCGCCTTCGCTGCAAAGCGCGGGCGGACCGCGCCCGCTTATTGCTGCCGCGTCACCCAGCTGCGCAGCGAGATGCCGCCGGGGATGCCGCTGCATTGCGGCGCCTCGGCGTCATGCATCAGCTCGAAACGGCTGCCGGTCCAGGCCCAGGCGCTGCTGGCATTGCAATCGTTGAAGCCGCGGCCCTTGGAAAAACTGCTGAGCACGCCTTGATCGAACTCGGCGTTCATCTGGTATTCGGGCTCGCCGCCAGGCAGTTGGGCCAGCCGCGGCTGATACGGCGGCTTGTCCTGGGCGATCCACACGCTGGAACCGCTCTGGTAAGCGCCGCGACCACATTCGCGCAGCACCAGCACTTGCTTGGCGCTCAAGCGGTGCACGCTCACCGCCGGATGCTCCTCGTCCGGCATCTGCTCCCAACAGTCACGCTCGCGCACCGCCTTCAGGATGGGCGCCGCCAGAGCATCATCGCCGGGCCGCGCCGCCGTCGGCACCGGCCGCAACAGCGGCGCCGGCAAGGCCGGCGGCACCGAGGCTTCCGGCTTCGTCCCCTTCTTCACCAGCGCGCCGGGCGTGCCCAGCCGGCCCTGGGCTTCGTCCATGCGCAGCAGCGCGGCCTTGAGGCCGGCCAGCGACAGCCGCCATTGCTGCTTGCCATCGCTCAACTCCGCCGCGTCCGCGTCCAGCATGCGCGGCAGCAACTTGGCCATCTGCGCGGCGGACAGTGTCTGCTCGTCTTTCAGACCCGGCAGACTGAAACCGCCCACACTCAGGCTCAGCGGGCCGATTCCGCCCTCCTCCGAATTCGCCAGCAACTCTCCGCTCAGCGGCGCATTCGGGCCGCCATCGCGCTTGAGCAGCAGGCTGACCGGATTGCCGCCCTCATCGCCCTGGGTGCCGTTGGCCTCGCAATGACGGGTGTTGTCGCAGGCCACCGCCCAATCCTTGTATACCTGCGCCTTGGCCCAACTCGCGGCGGGCAGGCTTAGCGCCGCCAGTGCGGCGACCATGATGTGTATTCGCATGCTTGTCCTTGTGTCATTCCATGCCCACCGCGCGGCGATAGTGCCGTAGCGCCAACACGCGGCAGGCGGGGCGCAAACGCTCAGTCCCGCTGGCACACCCGGATCCGATGCCCATCCGGGTCCAGCGCCAGGAAGGTGCGGCCGTAGACTTCGGTGCTCGGCGGCTGCGCGATGCGCAGATCGGGGTCGGCGCGCCAGGCCTGATAGAACTGGTCCACCTCGGCGTCGGATGCCAGCATGATACCGGTTTCGACAAATCTCGGGACATCGGCATGCGGCGCGTCGCCGCCGCTCCACAAGGCGAACAGCGCCTCGCCGCCGGCGCTGAAGGCGACATAGCGCGGGCTGGCGAATACCGGATCTGTGGTGAACAAACGGCGATACAGCGCGGTGGAACGCTGGATATCCGTCACATACAGCAGTTGCAGATTGGGTTTGGGAGCCAAGGTCATCGCTATCTTCTCTTCATGAAATGCGGGCTGCGCCGCGGATGACGGACAGGCTACGCCCCCTCTGCTGACAGCGTGGCGTCAGCAGGGCGCGGCTTTTCCGCGTCCCCGCGCCGACAGCAGCAGCGCGAACAGCATCAGCGCCGCCGCCAGGCCAAAGGCGGCGCGCATGCCGGCGGCCACTTGCGGCGGCGCGGCGGCGGCGATGTCCGCGGCCCCGCTGGCCGCGACGAACACCACGCCCATCAAGGACGCGCCGCTGATCAGGCCCAGATTGCGCGACAGATTGAGCAGGCCGGACACCAGGCCGCGCTGGCGCGGCGCGGCGCCGCCCAGGACCAGGGTGTTGTTGGCGGCCTGGAACAAGGCGTAAGCGGCGGTGATCGCGATCAGCGGCAGCAAATAGCCCGCCAGCCCCAGGCGCGCCGGCAGCAATGCGAGCGCCAAGGCGCCGGCCGCTATCCCGGCCAGACCTGCCAGCGCCGCAGCAACCGCGCCGCAGCGGTCCACCAGCCACCCGGCCGGCACCCCGCTCAAGGCCGCCACCAGCGGCCCCGCCGACATCGCCAGGCCGACGCCGGCGGCGTCCAGCCCTAAACCCCGCGCCAGATAGAACGGCCCCACCACCAGGGTGGCCATCATCACCGTGGACACCAGGACGTTGCCGAGCAGACCGACGGCCAACGCGGGATCACGCAGCAGGGCTAGATCAAGCAAGGGCGCGGCGGCCTTGGATTCGGCCCGGACAAAGAACCAGCAGCCAACGGCGGCCGCCAGCAACAAGGCGGCGTTGAGCGCGCCGAAATGCCCCGACGAATGGTCTTGCTTCAGGGTCAGCGCCAAGGCGTAGGCGGCCAGGGTCAGCGCCAGCCAAGCGCTGCCGGCGGCGTCGAAACCGGCGCGCTCGGCCCTGGGGCCGCGCTCCGCCGGCAATGCGCGCCAGGCCAACGCGAAAGCCAGCGCGCCCAGCGGCAGCTTGACCCAGAAAATGGCGCGCCAACCATGGGCCTCGATCAGCGCGCCGCCCAGCGACGGTCCCAGCGCGGTGCCGACGGCGGACATGGAACCCAACAGCCCCATCGCCCGGCCCACCTGCTCGCGCGGCGCGATATCCGCGACAAAGGCCATGCCCAGGGCCAGCATCAGCGCGGCGCCGACGCCTTGCAACGCTCGTCCGGCGAGCAATGCCCAGAAGGCCTCGGCCGTGCCGCAGCCCACCGAGGCCACGGTGAATAGGGCGATGCCGGCCAGCAGCGCGCGGCGGCGGCCGAACTGATCGCCCAGCCGGCCAGCGTTGACGCTGGCCAGGGTGATCAACAGCAGATAGGCCAGCACCACCCATTGCGCTTGCCGGAAAGACACCTGGAAGGCCGTGGCCAGGGTGGGCAGGCCGACATTGGCGATGCTGGTGCCCAGCGAGGCCAGCAGGATAGCCAAGGCCAGGCTGGCCAGCGCGGCGGCGGAAGAAAACGAAGAGGATGCGGGAACAGGCATGAGGACGACTCCCCGCCGCGTCCGGCCCCGAACGCCGGAGCCGCCAACGCGGACCCGATACAGGCTACGCCGCCGCCATGGCAGGCGGAAGACGCATGGTTTGCACTGAATAGTTGCGTTTGACGCCATATATCGTTGTGCTAAGGTGAGGCCATGCCCATGCCCGACCTCAATCTGCTGATCACCCTGGACGCGCTGCTGAGCGAAGGCAGCGTCGTCCGCGCCGCGCGCCGCCTGCAGCTCAGCCCCTCGGCGATGAGCCGCGCGCTGGCGCGGCTGCGCGAGCTCACCGGCGACCCGCTGCTGGTGCGCGCCGGCCGCGGCCTGGCGCCGACGCCGCGCGCGCTGGAGCTGCGCGAGCGGGTGCACGCGCTGGTGCTGGACGCGGAAAACGCGCTGCGCCCGGCCGGGACGCTGCGGCTGGACAGTTTGCAGCGCAGCTTCACCCTGCGCTGCAGCGACGGTTTCGCCGAGAACTTCGGCCCACGGCTGCTGGCGCGGCTGCAAGGCGAGGCGCCGGGCGTGCATCTGCATTTTCTGCCCAAGCGCGACAAGGACAATGCGCCGCTGCGCGACGGCGCGGTGGACCTGGACACCGGAGTGGTGGGCCACGAAGCCGGGCCGGAGTTGCGAGTGCGCATGCTGTTCCGCGACCGCTTCGTCGGCGTGGTGCGCGCCGGCCATCCGCTGATGTCCGGCGCCATCGACGTCGAACGCTACGCCGCCGGCCGCCATGTGATGGTGGCCCGCCGCGGCGGATTGGTCGGCCCGGTGGACGAGGCGCTGAGCGCCCAGGGGCGGCAACGGAATGTCGCGGTCACCGTGGGCGGCTTCGCCACCGCGCTGGCGCTGGCGCGCGCCAGCGATCTGATCGCCACCGTGCCGGAGCGTCACACCGGCCAGTTGCGCGCCGGACTGCACAGCTTCGCGCTGCCGCTGACGGTGGCGGAAATCACCGTTTCCATGATCTGGCATCCACGGCTGGACGCGGACCCGGCGCAGCAATGGCTGCGCACCTGCGTCAAGGCGGTGTGCGATGAGCAATTGGCGGCGGAAAGCGCCGTGTGAAGCGCCGCTCCACGCCTAAGAACCTGTTTACGATCTGCTGCGCGTCGTGGAGCGTTACACGGTGAGTACAAGCTCAAAATGCTCATGTACCACGTGTACATTCCGCTTTTTCGCTCGTTTTCGCCTTGTCTCGCCTTAGCTCGCGAGATCGTAAACACGTTCTAAACGTAAATCTCGCCCTTCAGATACAGCCGCGCCTGCCCCAGCAAAGCCACTTCCCCGCCTTCCAGCCGGCACTCCAGACTGCCGCGGCGCGCGCCGCCCTGGCGCGCCTGCAAACGGGTCTTGCCCAGTACGCCGGCCCAGTACGGCGCCAGCCAGCAGTGAGCCGAGCCGGTGACCGGGTCTTCGTCGACGCCGACGCCGGGGCCGAACCAGCGGCTGACGAAATCGCAATCCGCGCCGCGCGCGGTCACCGCCACCCCGCGCTTGGGCAAGCCGCGCAGCCGCTGGAAGTCCGGCCGCAGCGCCGCCAGCCGCGCAGCGTCGTCCAATACCACGATGTAGTCGTCGGCGGCCAGCACCTGGCCGGTGTCCAGGCCCAGCGCCGCCAGCAGGCCGGGCGGCTCGGCGCAGGGCCGCGGCGTCACCGCGGGGAAGCGCAGCTCGATGCGCTCGCCGTCGCGCCGCGCCGTCAATTCGCCGCTGCGGGTCTGGAAGACGATGCGCTCGCCGCGCCAGCCCAACTGATGGAACAACACCCAGGCACTGGCCAGCGTGGCGTGGCCGCACAAATCCACCTCGGTGGTCGGGGTGAACCAGCGCAGCGCCATCCGCTCGCCATCCGCCACCAGGAAGGCGGTCTCGGACAGATTGTTTTCCATCGCGATGGCTTGCAGCGCGGCGTCCGGCAGCCAGGCCGACAACGGGCACACCGCCGCCGGATTGCCGTGGAACACCGCGTCACAGAACGCGTCCACCTGATAGATAGGGATGTTCATGCCTTGTCCTCCCGCGCATCGCCGCGGATTTCGTCCAGATAGTTGTAGACGGTGTAGCGGCTGACGCCCAGCGCCTCGGCCGCGCGCTCCACCCCGCCTTTGACGATGAACAGGCCCTGCTCCAGCATCTGCGCCACAGCCTGTTTCTTGTCCGCCTTTTTCATGCGCGCCAGCGGCTTGCCGCCGCGCTCCAGCGCCTGGGCGATGATGTCCTGCATCGCTTCGTCCATCGCCGGCGGCTCCGGCGCCGTCCGTTGCGGCGGCGGCGCGCGGCCCACCAGCGCCTGCAGGCAGGCCAGCGCCGCTTCCAGTTGGCTGCGGTCGCTGTTCAGGCACAGCGCGGCGAAGGGTTCGCCGGCGGCGGTCTTGAAGACGGCGCTGGCGGACAGCAGCCGCCGGCCGTCGCGGCTCAGGGTATGGTAGCCGGACACCAGCGCCGGTTCCGCGCCGCCCTGACGCATCGCCTGTTCGATGGCGGCGAAGCCGCGGTCGCCAGCCGGGCCGCCGAGGATGGCGTCACCGGCCTGACGGCCGGACACATGGCCGTTCTCGATGGCGATGATGGAGCGCTCCGGCCGGCCCAGATCATGCAGCACCACCTCGGTGTGCGCATCCACCATGGCGCCCACCAGCTTGACCGTGGCGCTCAAGGCGCGCAGCACCGCCTGCTTTTCCGCCTGCTTCGGATCGTCCATGCGCCCGCCCGTCAACGGTAAAGGCTGAACTTGCGCGTCAGCGCGCCCAGTTCGGCCTCGTCGCCGCACAAGGCCACGCCCCAATACTCCAAGGCGGCGGCCGGGGTGGCCGCGGTGCGGCGCAGTTGTTCGGCGCTGCCGCCCTCGGCCATGGTGTCGGTGAAATCGACGCAGGCCACGCCGGCTTCGGCGGCGGCCTGGCGCAGCCGTTCCAGCTTGGCGGAGTTGTCGGCGCGCAGCACGATGAAGGGATCGGCCGAGATCGCCGGATGCACGCCGCCGTCGGCGTCCACATAATCCACGTGGTTTGCCGCCGCGTCCGCGCGCCGCAGCCGGCAGGCCAGCGCCAACGCCAGATGGCCCAGCACATTCATCGCCCGGCCCGGCTCCAGCCGCTTGTGGATCACCGCCACGTATTTGCGCGCGGCGGCATCGGCGCCGCCGGCAAGGTGTTGTTCGCTCATCTGCGCTTCCTTCCAAAAACCAGCGGCCGGATCACGGCTGTCACCGCACGGTCCGGCCACAATATTTCAACATTAAGTTGAAATTTACATTTTTGGTTGAATTATTGCAAGCGCGGCTCCACGCCGTACACCGCGTCGCGCAGATCGGAAATGAAGCGCCCGGACATGCCTTCATACAAGGTATTGGTGAAGGCCACCACGCTCAGGCCGCACGCTGCATTCCACATTCGACATATCGCTTCCTTTGGCTGCAAAACAGCCCACAACGATAAGCGACCGCCGCGCCGGGAAAAAGCGGGCGGCGCTCCGCTCTGTCGTGAGAAATTGTCCGGAATGGCTGGCCGGCGCTCACAGGCTGGCGCGTATGATGTCCGCTGCCCGCTCCAGCTCGCGCCGCGTCACCAGGCTGCTGCAAGTGAAGCGCAGCAAGTCCGGCTTCCAGGCCAGCGCCAACACGCCCCGCTCCGCCAGCCGCGCCGCCGCGGCCTTGGCGTCCGCCGCCTCGATGAACACCATATTGGTCTCCACCGGGTATTTGAGCCGCGCCGCCTCCCCCAGCCTGCGCCCCAGCCAGGCCGCATTGTCATTGTCTTGCTGCGTCACTTGCTGCCAGTGCCGCATCTTGTCCAGCGCCACGCCGGCCATCAGCCCGGACTGGTGCAGGCTGCCGCCCTGCCACTTGCGGAAGACCTTGGCCGCCTCGATCTTGTGGGCCGGCCCGGCCAGGATGGAGCCGAACGGCGCGCCCACGCCTTTGGAAAAGCAAAAGTTCAACATGTCCGCCGGCCGCGCATAACGCGCCGGCGACAGATCCAGATGACTGCAGGCATTGAGCACTCGCGCGCCGTCCAGATACAGGCTGAGGCCCATTTCGTCGCACAGCGCGCGCACGCGCAGCATCTCGTCCACCGGATAGGCGATGCCGCCGTAGCTGTTGATGCTGCTCTCTATCGCCACCACCTTGGGCACCGCGTACAGGCTGGACCAGCGCGCCTTGGCGTGGATGGCGATGCGCGCTTCGTCGGCGGTGAGCACGCCGTTCCGGCTATGGTAGGCATTCAGCACCAGGCCGCTGTTGGCGCTGACCGCCGAGGATTCGAAGAAGCTGATGTGATAGCCCACCTCGGTGACGATCTCATCGCCGGGCGCCGCCAGACAGCGCAGGCCCACCTGATTGCTCATGGTGCCGGAGGGCATGAACAAGGCCGCCTCCTTGCCGAACAGCTCGGCGCAGTAGGCTTCCAGTTCACGCACATAGCGGTCTTCGCCGTAACAGTCGTCGCCGATCTTGGCGAAATCCAGCGCTTCCACATCGCGCTTGCTGACCCGCGTCAGAGTGTCGCTTCTCAAATCGATGATGTCCGGCATGTCTGGTCCCGTTGGTGAACGTCGGCTGGAGGATGGCAAGCGGCGGCAAGGAAAACCTCGGGCGAGGACAGCCGCCGCGCTATTGGCATGCCAATCAAATGCGAAGCAAATGCTAGGGGCCGGCCATCAATGATTCAACACGACTTTCGATAAGGTTGACGCTGCCCAAGCGGCTAGTTATTCGTACGGAGTGCGATTTTACGCTGGAGAACTAACATGGTAGCCACGCCGCCAATCAGCGAGGCCATCATGAGAAACCTGAACTATCACGGCTTGTGGCTGGGCCTGCTGCTCTTGGACATCACCGCGCTGGCGATGCTGCCGTGGCTGACGGAACGGCCTTTCTCCCGCTCCCTGCACACCAGTCATTTCGCGCTGGGCCTGCTGGTCACCGCGCTGGCGGCCGCGCCGATGATCCGCTTCCTGGTCATAGGCTGGGGCGCCCGCTACGAGGAATTCCGCAACCGGCTCAACAACGGCGCGCTGGTCTATTACCTGCGCCAGTTCTGGCAGCCGCGCACCGACAAGCACCCGCAACTGAGCACCTGGCCGTTGCCTGAGAACGAAGAAGTGGAAGCCGCCGCCGAGCAATTGTTCGAGCAGATCTACCGCGAGCACTACGGCCGCGCCGCCTTCCTCACCCCGATGCTGCTGATGCTGATCGCCACTCTGTGCATGAGCGTGCTCTACCTGCTCGCCGTCAACGACCAACTGACGCTGCCGTTCGACGCGCAGATCGTCTGCGCCGCCATTGCCGGCGCCTATCTGTTCGTGGTCAGCGACATGGTGCTGAGCGTGCGCAAGCGCAGCCTCAATGTGGCGGACGTGTACTGGTACGCGCTGCGCATGATGCTGGCCATCCCCATCGGCGCGGCCGTCAGCGCCGCCGGCGCCGCCGAAACCGTCTCCGCCGCGCAAACCGTGTCCGCCTTCGCAGTAGGCGCCTTTCCGATGGACACCCTGTTCAAACTGCTGCGCCGGCTGGTGGCGCTGAACCTGAACGCCAAGGAACAGCCGCAGGAAAACGACCAGTTGATCCAACTGGAAGGCGTGACCGCCAATATTTCCGCCGCGCTGGCGGCCGAGGGCGTCAACTCCATCGAACAATTGGTGTGCATCGACCCGGTGCTGCTCTCCATCCGCACCGGCTTTCCGTTCAAATTCGTGTTGCGGCTGGGCTCGCAAGCCATCGTCTGGCGGCACTTCGGCCAACACGCCGCCGTCCTGTCCGCCATGGGGCTGGCGGACGCGCCCGCCATCGTCACCCTCAACGAAATGCTGAAAAAAGAAGCCGGCTCCGCGCTGCGTCAGCAGGCGGACAATGTGATCGCCGACATCGTCGCGCGCTTGCAGGCCAAGGACGGCGTCGTGCTGAGCGCCGACACCGTCAAATTCAACTTCCGTCAGGTAGGCAAGGAAAACTACACCCGCTTCCTGATGGCGGCGCAAAAACAGGGCGGCCACGCCCGGCCGCCCTTGCGGCCGGTGCATGGCTTCCCACACGCGGCCTGAGAACCTGTTCAAAGTCTCGCGAGCAAGGGCGAGACAAGGCGAAAACGAGCGAAAAAGCGGAATGTACAAGTGGTACATGAGCATTTTGAGCTCGTTTTTAACGCCGTATCGCTGAAGCGCAGCAGACTTTGAACAGGTTCTGAGAACCCATTGACGGTCAATAGCGTTTCAGGCCTGGGCCTCCAGCACGCACTTGGCGATCTGCGCGTCCTGCACCGCCAGCCCGGTCAGATCCGCCAGCGTGATCTCGTCCTCGCTTTGCCGGCCCGGCTGCTCGCCGGCCAGCAGCCGCCCCAGTTCCGCCAGCCGTTCGCGCTCCAGCAATCCGGCGGCCAACGCATGCGACACCTCGTCGTAAGCCGCGCACTGCGCGACGGAATCCACCACGATGCGGTCCGCGCCGGCCACCAGTTCCAGCGCCAGCTCCTGCTTGCCGGCGGCGTCCGCGCCCACCGCGGTGACATGGCTGCCGGGCCGCAGCCAGCCGGCTTGCAGAATGGGCCGGCTGGACGGCGTGCAGGTGACGATCAGCCGGCAGGCGCGCGCCAGCGCTTCCGCGTCCAGCGTGGTCCGCACACGGTAGCCCTCGGCCTCGAACTCGGCGGCGAAGGCCGCCAGCTCGGTCTCGGAACGCCCCCACACCCATGCATCGCGGCACGGCGTCACCGCCTGCAAGGCGCGCAATTGCAGCCGCGCCTGCAAGCCGGTGCCGACGATGCCTATCGCCTCCACCCGGCTGGGCGCCAAAATCCGCGCCGCCAGCCGCCCGGCCAGCGCGGTGCGCCAGGCGGTGAGCCAGCCCTCGTCCCGCAGCAGCGCCAGCGGCGCGCCGGTTCGGGCGCAGAAGCAAAGCACCAGGCCCTGATTGCTGGGCAGGCCGCGCTTGGGGTTGTCGTAGAAACCGGAGGACACCTTGACCGCGAACAGGCTGTCGCCTTCCACATGGCCGGATTTCACGCAGCAATCGCCGTTGGCCGCCGCAAAGGCGAAATGCTGCACCGGCGGCAGTTGCGCGCGCCCGGCGGAATAGGCGATGAAGCCCTGGCGCAGCAGCGCTTCCGCCCGCTCCAGATCCAGCCGCGCCAGGATTTCATCCTTGTTGAAGATTTTCATGACACCGCCTTCAAAAACTTATCCAGCACGATGTTGCGGCCACACAGCACCACCGCCACCTTCTTGCCGTGGTAGCGCGGCGCCTGCTGCAACAGGCCGGCCAGCGCCACGCCCGCCGCGCCCTCCAGCATCCAGCGCTCGCTTTGGGCCAGCAAGCGCAGCGCCGCGCGGATCTCCGCCTCGCTGACCAGTGCGCAATGGCGGATCAGGGCCTGGCACAGCTCGAAAGTCACCGCGCCGGGCTCCACCCCGCCGGCGGTGCCATCGGACAGGGTGTCGCCCTCATCCACCTCGACGATGCGGCCGGCCTGCAGGCTGGCGTGCATGGTGGCCGCCGCCGATGGCCAGCAGCCCACCATTTCCGCGCCGGGCGCCAGGCGCCGCAAGGCCGTTCCGATGCCGGATATCAGGCCGCCGCCGCCCACGGAGACAAAGACCGCGTCCAGCTCCGGACACTGCTCGGCCAGCTCCATGCCCACTGTGCCCTGACCGGACACCACCTCCAGATCGTTATACGGCGACACGAAGGGCAATCCCGCCCGCCGCGCCGCCGCGCCGGCGCTCAGTTCCGCCGCCAGCGCGTCGCCATCCACCAGCTTCAACTCCGCGCCCAGCGCGCGGATCGCATCCAGCTTCACCGCGGCGGCGGACGCCGGCGCGTACACCGTCACCGGCACTTGCAGCAGCCCGCCGGCCAAGGCCACCGCCTGGCCGTGGTTGCCGGTGGACGCGGCGATCACCCCGCCCCGCCGCGCCGCCGGGTCCAGCAGCCGCAGCTTGTTGCTGGCGCCGCGGAATTTAAAAGAGCCGGTGCGCTGCAGATGCTCGCACTTCAGATACACCTCGCAGCCAGTCAGGGCGGACAAGGCCGAGCTGTGCTCCAGCGGCGTGACCCGCGCCTGCGGGCGGATGGCCTGGTGGGCGGCGGCGATGGCTTCGAACAGGGAATCCAGTGTCATGCTTGCTCCTTCAGCTCTTTCAAATGCTTGAAAACCGTGGCGCGACCCATGCCCAACACATTGGCCACGTAGTCGGCGGCGTTCTTGCCGCGAAACGCGCCCTCGCGCAGCAGCGCCTGCACCAGCTCGCGCTTGTGCTCGCGGCTGAGGATGGACAGGCTCAGCTGACGCTGTTGCAGCCAGCCGTGGATGAAACGGTTGATGCGTTCCTGCCAGTCGTCCTCGAACAACAAGGCCGGCTGCGCCACCAGCTTGCTGCCGGACAAGAACAGGTCCAGTGCCGCCCGCGCGCCCTCGAACACCGAGATGTCCAGGTTCACGCACATCATTCCGAGCGCGGCGCCGGCGTCGTCGCGCAGCACCACGCTGATGGAGCGCAGCTTGCGGCCATCCCAATTCAGTTTTTCGTAAGGGCCGATCACCGTCGCGTCCGGCGTGTTTTCCAGCTCTTCCAGGCCGGAATCGTCGCCCAGCTCGCGCTTGGAGAAATTGTTGGCGATATAGGCCACGGACTGGGTGGCCAGGTCATGCAGCACTACCTCGGCATAGGGGTAGAACAAGGTGGCGATGGCGTCGGCGATGGACTGGTAACGGGACAGCATGGCGGCACTCGAATTGGATCAACAAATCCAGTTTAGACTCAAAAATCCAAAATTAAAATAAAAAAGTCCAATATGGACTTAAAAATCCACAGCTAAAGCCAAGAACGAAAAAGCCGGCATCGCCGGCTTCTGGATCAGGACAGAGCCAAGAGATGCAAACACGGGCTCCAAACGCGGCACAACGTCATCAGCGCCCCAGTTGCAAACGCGGCGCGCCAAACGGCACCGACTCGCCGTTGGGATAGGCGTGCGGCCACACCAAGGGCGGCGTGCTCCAGGCGAAGTCCTGGCCTTCGAACGCGATGAAATAAGCCTGCCAGCCCGGCTGCGCGGCATCCGGCCGGAACTCGAAGCTGCAACTGCCGCGGCGGCACTGGCCCTCGATCGCCTTGGGCTGATAACGAATACCGGAATTGAAGCGGAAATCCCGGCTCTTGGGATTGCTCGCCAGCCACAGCGTGGCCTTGCCCGCCTCCCGCGCCGTCACCTTGACGCGCAGACGGCCGCTGGCCGGGTCCGCGTCCACCTGCGCCCGCGGCATCGGCTTGCCGGCCAGCCAGCGGCGCATGAACTGCCGCAAGGCCTGGCCGATCTGATCGCCCTTCACATAATGCGACTGATTGGGCAGATAGCGCAGCTGGGTGGGGCCGGCGAAGTCCGGCAGATAACTCCAGGCGGAATCCGGCACCGCGAAATCGTCGCCAGAGGCGGAAATCATATACTTGCTCAAACGCGCCATCCCGACGCGGTAATGGATCACATCCTCGAAGCGCAACAAGGCGTCCAGGCCAGGCCCGCCCTGCAGCACATCCTCGGTGATGCCGTTGCGCTGGTAATCGCGCAGCGCCACCGGCCATTGCTGGCCGTAGCTGTTGTAAACATGGGTGAAGTTGACGCGCACATTCCAGAAATCCGCCACCACCGGCACGATGGCGCTCACCCGCTTATCGTTCAGACCGGCCAGCCAAGTGGCCCAGCCGCGCTTGGACGCGCCGGCCAGCACGAAACGCTCGCTGCCCGGCAAGCTGCGCTGCAAGGCGTCCATCGTCGCGCTCACCGCCTGCGTCATCGGCAAGTGCAGGGAACTGAAGCGCTCCGCCTGCGGCTGATCCACCGTTTTACGCCAGGTATAGGCCACCAGCGCGTCCTCGCGGCCGGCCGGCTGCTCGTCCAATTGCAAATCCTGGTTCGGCACGAAATACAGCTCGGCCACCGGCACGCCCAGATCGCGCGCCAGCGCCTCCGCCGGCAAGCGATCCGGCAACTTGGGCGGCTGCGCGTGATTGCTGCCGCCGTTCACATACAGCAGCACCGGCGCGCCCGGCTTGCGCTGCAAGGGCAGGACCAGCTTGTACTGCTGCTCCCACAGCGGCGCATTGCTGTTGATGCCACTGCCGGCCCCCGGCCATTGCTGCGACACCATCCGGTACATGCGCACCTCCACCCCGTCCTCCACCACCGAGCTGAGCAGCTCGGCCGGCTGCTGGCTGGCCTTGGCCTGTTGCAAATAGTCGGCGACAACGGTGGATGCGGACTGAGCCGGCAAGGATTTGGCCGGCGCGACGGCGGGCCATGACAAGCACAGCGCGACGCAGGCGCGCAGCGCGAGAGGGAGGGAAGCGTTCATCGGCGGAATATATTAATTGTTAGAGAGTGGGTGCTAGATTTTGCAAGGTTTAGGGTAAACACTCAAGTCCTTGCCGCATCCAGCCACTCCCATACCGGCAAGCCCATCCTCAAGCCAACAGCGGCCACGGAGCCCGGCGCGCCGTCCGCAACACCGCAACGACCATGGCCAGGGTCACGGCGGCCAAAGCGGCGGCCAGCAGTGTGATGGCGTTGAAGGCCCAGCCCATCTCCAGCACCCTGCCCCCCAGCCAGGCACCGATGGCATTGCCCAGATTGAAGGCGCCGATATTCAAGGTGGACGCATAGGCGGCGGCATTGCCGGCCACCTTGATGATCAGCGCTTGCAGCATCATGCCCACCGCGAAGGACAGCCCGCCCCACAACACCATGCACGCCAGCGCCGGATACAGGCTGGCGCTGGCCCAGTAAAACGCGACCAGCACCGCAATCAGGCAAGGCAGGGTCAGCGTCAGCGCCCTCGGCAGATTCCAGTCGGCCAGGCGTCCGCCCAGCAAGCCGCCTATGGTGATGCCGACGCCGCAGACGAAGAGCGCCGCCGTGGCCACCTTGGCCTCCACATGGGTCACTTGCAACAGCACCGGCACGATATAGGTGAAGAAGGCGAACATGCTGGCCGACGCCATCACGCTGGTGGCCAGACCCAGCCAGATCACCGGCCGGCGCAGGTCCGAACCGTGGCCGGCGGGCGCCGACGGGCTGGCCCGTCCGGCCGGAACGAAGCCGGCGATCAAGGCCGCGGCCAGCAGGCCCAGCAGCATGACCGCCAGGAAGGCGGCGCGCCAGCCCTGCAACTGTCCCAGCAAGGAGCCCAAGGGCACGCCCAGCACATTGGCCAAGGTCATGCCGCTGAGCATCAGCACCATGGCCTGGGCCTCCTTGCCCGGCGGAGCCAGCCGCGAGGCCAACACCGCGGCGGTGCCGATGAAAGAAGCATGGCTGAACGCGGTGAACACCCGCGCCAGCATCAGCCAGCCAAAACCGGGGGCCAGCAGGCAGCCGGCATTGCCCACCACGAACATCAGCATCAACGCCAGTAAGGCGGTTTTTTCGCGCATGGCGCGGAGCGCGATGCCGATGACCGGCCCGCCTATCACCACCCCCAGCGCGTAACCGGACACCAGATGGCCGCTGGCTGGAATAGAAATGGCCATATCGCTGGCGATTTCCGGCAACAGCCCCATCACCACGAATTCGGCGGTGCCGATGGCGAAGGCGGCAATCGCCAGCGCGAACAGCGGCATAGTCATCAATTTGCCCGTATTCATCGCGGCTCCGGCATCCACTGCGGCGCGGCGGCGGCCACGCCCATCAAAAACAATGAAAGATACAAACAAGCTAGGCCAGGCCGTTTCAATGTGCGCGCAACCATGCGTTCCTCCTCGCAAAAATGCCAGCTCGCCCCCGGCGCGCGGCCGGCGGATTGGCTGTGTTAAAGTCCGAGGCCAAACTCTAATGCCAGCGCCATCTTTCGATAAAGTAAGCCTGCGCTCCAGATTGCATGGACAGATTTGTCCGGAAAGGCGTGGAAATGCTCAGTTCCATTCAGGACCTGGCCCTGTTCGTTCAAGTGGCGGAGCTGCGCAGCTTTGTCATGACGGGGCAGCGGATGGGGATCTCCGCCTCCGCCGTCGGCAAGCGCATCAGCCGGCTGGAAGCCAGGCTGCAAGTATCGCTGTTCAAGCGCACCACCCGCAGCATCACCCTCACCGCCGAGGGCCAGCACTTGCTGGAGCGGGCCTTGGGCCTGCTGCAAGAGTTGGACAGCATCCAAGATGAACTTGGCGCCGGCATGACCCAGGCCAAGGGCAAGATACGCATCAGCCTGCCGCCCATCAGCGATGTGTTCCTGGATTACTTTGCCCAATTCAACTCGCTCTATCCGGAAATAGAGCTGGAATTGGATTACTCGGACACACTGGTCGACATCATCAACGATGATTTCGATTTCGCGCTGAGAACCGGCGCGGCCGGCGACGGCGCGATCAAGGCGATCCAATCGCTGCCGCTGGGCAGCTTCCGCAGGATCATGGTCGCCTCCGACGCCTATCTGGCTCGGCACGGCATTCCACGCGGCATCGATGATTTATCGCGGCATAAATGCCTGCATTACCGCTCGCCCAATACCGGCAAAGTGGAGGCCTGGCATCTTGGCGACGAGGACGAGATGAAACTGCCGGCCTCGCTGGTCTGCAATAGCCTGGAGGCCAGGAAACACTTTGCGCTCAAGGGGCTGGGCATCGCCTATCTTCCCGACATCTCCATCGCCATGGAATTGCGGGAACGGAGACTGACCCCCATCCTGCCGCAATTCAATAGCCGGGACATCCAGCTCAGCGTGCTCTGGCCGCGCCGGAAAAGAGAAACCGCCCGTCACAAGGCGTTTATCGATTTCTGCGGCGGAATCCATCTAAACGACGCGCTGAACCCCAACTAGCCGGCGGGCCACCCGCCCTCGCCGCGCGGTGCGCTATAAAGAAGCCATGCGCCGTGGCGAACCCGCCGTGGCGGTCAAAGCACAATGAAGCCTGGTTTCCATTCAGCCTTGATCAGGCGGAGGGATTTATGCGGCGGCGCGAACTTCTACTGGCATCCCTGGCTCTGCTGGCCGTCCCCTGGCGGGCGGCGGCCGCGGCGCAGCCGGCCGTCACCATGGTGCTGAAATCGCTGAAGAATCCGTTTTTCGAATTGATGACCGCCGGCGCGCGCAAACATTACGCCCAGCACCGCGCCGAATACCGGCTGACCCTGGACGGCGTGCCGGAAGAATCCGACGTGGCCGGGCAGGTCAAGATCATCGAAACCAGCATCGCGCGCCGCGATCAGATCCTGATCATCACGCCGGCGGATTCCCGCGCCATCATCCCGGCGCTGATCAAGGCGATACAGAGCGGCATGCTGGTGATCAATCTGGACAACAAGCTGGACGACCGCGCGCTGGCCGGCCACGGCGTCAACATTCCCTTCGTCGGCCCCAGCAATTTCAACGGCGCGCGCGCGGTGGGAGATTATGTGCTGCGCGCGCTGAAACCGCGCAGCAAGGTGGGCGTGATCGAGGGCCTGCCCGGCTCCATCAACGCCAAGGCGCGCAGCGACGGCTACCGCGAGGCGATCGCCAACGCCGGCATGAGCCTGGCCGGCATCGCCTGGGGCGACTGGGAGCGGGACAAGGGCCACGCCGCCGCCACGGCGCTGCTGCGGCAAACGCCGGACCTGGCCGCGCTCTTGTGCGGCAACGACAATATGGCGATAGGCGCGGCGCAGGCGCTGAGCGAGCTGAAGCGCGACGGCAAGGTCTTGATCGGCGGCTACGACAATATCCCGGAAATGGCCGCGCTGCTGGCGGCCAAACGCATCTACGCCACCGCGGACCAGCACCCGGCGCTGCAGGCGGAGCAGGCAATCCGGCTGGGCCTGGAGTCCTTCAACAAACGGCTGACGCAGAGCGAGATGCAGAGCATCGTGCGCACGCCGGTGGACCTGGTGAAGTCCTGACCATGGCGCTCGCTCGCGCATGCCTGGCGGCGGTGATGGCGCTGCCCTGCGGCTGGACACCGGCCCAGCCCGCGCTGACGGTGGTGGCGGACGCGCATCCGCCGTTTCTGCTGCCGGCCCGCGATGGCCTGGCCGGCCCCTACGCGGAAGCATTCCATTACCTGGCGGGCAAGGCCGGGCTGGAGGTGGCGCTGAAAACGGCGCCGGCCAAACGGGCGCTGTTGCTGGCGGCGGCGGAAAAGAACACCTGCGCGCTGGACGTGAATTTTGATCAGGGCAAGGCGGAAACCCTCAGCTATGTGGCCGCCATCGCGCCGGTGGTGCTGCAGGCTTACGCCGCCGCCGGCAATGCCGCGCCATTCCGCAGCCTGCGCGATTTCCGGGGCCGGACGCTGGGCACGGTGGATATTGCCGAAGCGCGCGACCTGCTCAGCAGCGCCCAACTGCCCTACATCCCCATCGCCAAACCGGCGTTGGGCTTCAAGATGCTGGCGGCCAAGCGGCTGGAGGTCTTCGTCAGCGACACGCCGCCGCAACCGGACGCCGGCCCGCCGCCGCGCAAGGTCTTGCTGCTGACGCCGGCCGAACGCTGGCTGGCCTGCAATCCCGACACCCCGCCGCCGGTATTGAGCAAGCTGCGCCAGGCGCTGCGCACCGGCCTGTTCGCCAAGGACACCGCCGCCATCTGGCGCCAACACCATATGGACGCGTTCTTTCAGGAAACCTCCGCCGCCTGGGCCCGCAACCGGCAATAGCCTCCCGCCTGCTCCTCGCCTGTCCCAAAGCGCAGGCTCCAATCATGCTCCTTGCATTAATCTTCAACGATAAGCCGCGCCATGCCCTGTTGGCGCGATAACTTCCAGCCGCCCGCTTTTAAAAACCCGGTTCGGGACTGTTTCCCGCCGCTTTCAGGAGCCATCCATGCTTGATCCCTATCGCCCGCTTGCACTGTCCGCCCTGGCTTTCTGCCTATTCTCGGCCACGCCGTCGCTGGCGGCGGAATGCCGCGTCACCGCGGACGTGAACGCCAGCGTCAAATCCATGACGGACAACACCGCGATGGAAGGCCATGTCAGCATCCACATCCGCGGCCAGCCCACCCAAGCGGGCAAATCGCAGTTCGACAGTTGGGATCAATTCAAGGCCGCCTTCACCACTTGGCAGAGCTACCCCGGTCCCAAGGGCCCCAAACCGGCCGTATGCGGCACCCGGGCGGCGGAATCCGATTGCGTGCCGGAGGGCACGCTCTATCCCAACGGCTGGCCCGGCGCGCGGCCCAGCACCTGCAAGCAGGTGAACGCGGCCGGAGCCTGCACCCAATCCACCCCGTTTCCCGCGGGAGAGCCCATTTACCTGTCTTTCCGCTATGCCAAGAACAGCAAGGGCAAGTGGATCCTGAATACCGCCTATCCCAGCCTGAACTCGAATTGCTCCTAAAAACCTGTTCACGATCTGCTGCGCGTCGGCGATACGGCGTTGAAAACGAGTTCAAAATGCTCATGTACCACCTGTACATTCCGTTTTTTCGCTCGTTTTCGCCTTGTCTCGCTCTTGCTCGCGAGACTTTGAACAGGTTCTTAGCGCGCGAGATCGTAAACACGTTCTAGGCCACGCACCTGACCGCGCTTGGTAAAACTGCCAAGCGCGGTTGCACTGCGCCGCTGTCGCGTCCAGCTATGCTGGGCGCTCGACAAACTCAGGCGAGATGAGCGATGAAAAGCAAGATGGCGGCAGCCGCCGCAATCACGGCGCTGCTGAGCGGTGGCGCGGCCGCGGCCAATTGGCAACTGGCGTGGCAGGACGAATTCAACGGCGCGGCGCTGGACACCGCCAAATGGCGGCTGGAATCCGGCCCCGGCCCATGGGGCTTGCATGAGCTGCAGTACTACACCGCCGGAGACAATGTGGCCGTGCGCGAGGGCGCGCTGCATATCACCGCGCGGCGGCAGGCCTACGGTGGCCGCGACTACACCTCGGCGCGCCTGCGCAGCCAGGCCGCCTGGCGCTACGGCCGGATCGAGGCGCGCATCAAGCTGCCTTACGGCCAAGGCATGTTTCCGGCGTTCTGGATGTTGAACCAACAATGGGATCAGCCCGCGCATTACGGCGAAATCGACATCCTGGAAATGGTGGGCAGCGAGGCCGGCGCGGAAAACGCCACCATCTGGGGCAGCGCGCACCGGCCCAAGCCCGGCGCGCCGGCCGGCACGGTGCAAACGGCGTCGGCCTCCTACGTCACGCCGGACCTGGGCTGGTTCAACGATCGCTTCCACGATTTCGCCGTGGAATGGTCGCCGGCGGCGATCCGCTATTTCGTCGACGGCCGGCTCTACCAGACGGTGACGATGAAAACCGACGGCGGCGACGGCTGGAGCGCCTTGCAAGAACCGGCCTTCATCGTGCTGAACCTGGCGGTGGGCGGCGACTGGGCCGGCGCGCCGGACGCGTCCACGCGCTGGCCGCAGGAAATGGTGGTGGACTATGTGCGGGTGTACCGCGACGCCGGCGAACCCGCCGCGCGCCGTCGGGCGCCGGCATCGGCCGCCTCGCCGCTGCGCTGACGCCCCTTCCGCGACAAGATCCCAAGCCAGGCGGAGGGAGGCCGCGCGCCGTCACGCGCGCGTCACATCGGCCAGCTACACTAGCCTGGTCCTCGGGAAGCGCCAAGCGCGCTTCCAACTCCTTTGTATCTGTCGATTGCATGCTTGCCGCCCCCCGGGGCGGCTTTTTGTCGTCCAGACCCGGATGGACGGCGCCATAATTACCACGCCCATGGATTTGCCAAACCCGGACGGTTTTTGGGAAACTAGCTGGTTTTGCAAAAAGCATAAATACCAAAAACGACTGGATGGTTTGACATGAAAATACAATACAAGACAATCCTGGTGGCCGCCTGCCTGAGCGCGTCCGCCGCCGTGGGCGCGCAACAGGCCGCCGCCGACAAGGACTCCCCGGTCAAGAACCCGCACCTGGGTCCTTACACCCAAAACATCGCCAATGTCGCCAACTGGGAAGTGCCGCCCAAATACCTGTCGTTGGACCAGGACGACACCACCCGGCTGATGGAGGCGATGCAAAACCCCAATGTCACCGATTCCTGGCTGTTCGGCCCGCAATCGCTGGAACCGTGGTTCGCCGTGGTGTCCTACGACAGCACCGGCCACGTGATGGACGGCGAGAAGCTGGACGCGGACGCCATCCTGAAGCAATTGCAGGAAGGCACCGAAGCCTCCAATGA
Organism: Chromobacterium sp. LK1; assembly: GCF_001043555.1. Classification (NCBI taxonomy): domain Bacteria; kingdom Pseudomonadati; phylum Pseudomonadota; class Betaproteobacteria; order Neisseriales; family Chromobacteriaceae; genus Chromobacterium; species Chromobacterium sp. LK1. The sequence goes on from NZ_LDUI01000053.1 coordinate 50,608, forward strand.
AGAGCGCCGCAAGCGCGGCTGGCAAGAACTGCACCTGGTGGGCTGGCAAACCCCGCCGCATTACGAGACCGACACCAAACGCCTGTCCTGGGCCACCATCAGCGAAAGCGGCGGCCAGCGCGTGGTCAACTACACCACCAAGGTGCTGTCCCGCACCGGCGTGGCCTCCGTCACCCTGGTGACGGAACCGGCGCGGCTGGACGGCGCGGTGGCGGACCTGAAAACCCAGTTGAACCAGTTCCAGTTCAAGCCGGGCGAAAAATACTCGGAATTCAAGGAAGGCGACAAAGTGGCCGAATACGGCCTGACCGGCCTGATCGTCGGCGGCGCGGCGGCCGCGGCGGTGAAAAGCGGCGCCTGGAAATGGTTTGTCGGCATCCTGGCCGCCGGCTGGAAAGTGATCGCCGGCCTGGCGCTGGCCGCCTTCGCCGGGCTGAAGTCGCTGCTGTCGCGCAAAAAAACGCAGTGAGCGCATGGATTACTCCCTAATCCTCTGCCTGGCCATCCTCGCCTTCTTCCTGCTGGACCTGCTGCTACTGCTGCCGGCCGGAGAAGGCATCGCCTATCTGGCCGGACACGGCTGCCAGGCGCGGCTGCCCTCGTGGCGGGCGCGGCTGGGCGGCCGCTTCGCGCTGCTGGCCGCGCCGTGGCGCTTCGCCTCCCCCTGCGCCAAGCTCAGCCTGTGGGCGCCCAGCACCCCCGGCAGCCTGGCGCGCTGGCGCGCGGAGGCGGAGCGCTACCGCCGCTTCTACCGCTGGACCGCGCCCTGGCTGGCGCTGAGCTGGGCCTGCGCGGTGGCCGCGGCGCCGCTGGCGCTGTGGCTACGCCCCGGCGCGGCGGATTGGCTGCTCTTGCTGCTGGCCGGCTATCTCGCCTACCTGGCGGCCGCGCTGCTGGGCATGCTGGCGCTGCGCCGCGCGCGGCTGGGCCCCAACGGCGCGCAGCTGCGGCTGATGCTGGAAGCCCTGCTCTGCCTGCCCTACGCCAGCCAGCTGCCGCGCAAGCTGGGCCTGGCCGGCTTCGCCCCGCTGCCGCTGATTGATCTGCTGGCGCCGGAGGCCGGGCTGGACGCGGACAGCGCCGCCCACATCGCCGCGCTGGCGCGCGAACAGCTGGAAGTCACGGAACCGGCCGATGCCCGCGCGCATCTACACCAGATCATCACGCTGGCGGAAGCCAGGCAAGCGGAGCCGCAACCATGAAACTCATCACCCTAATCGTTTTCGGCCTGCTGGGCTTCTGGCTGGTGGATTACCTGCTGAGCGCGCGCAAGAACGCGCGGCAACAGCCGCGCCGCCCCGCGCCCGAGGCCGAGCCGGTGGCGGAGCCCGTCTCCGAGCTGGAACAAGCCTGCCGGGTGCTGCAAATCACGCTGCCCTGCTCGGCGGAAGCCTTGAAAGCCGCCTACCGCGCGCGGATGGCGGAATACCACCCGGACAAGGTCAGCACGCTGGGCCAGGAGTTGCGCGAACTGGCCGAACGCAAGAGCAAGGAGATCAACGCCGCCTATCAGCGCCTGCTGCCGCTGTGCTCCTGAGCGCCGGCTCGCCATTCTTCCCAGTGTGAAGCCGCCTTGCGCGGCCCCAAAAAAAATCCCGCCAGGCTTGGCGGGATTTTTCATGGCGAGCCGGCGCGGCTCAACTCATATCGCTGCGACGGTACAGGCTGAGACCGATGGCCAGCACCGCCAGCATGCCGGCGCAGCTGCGGTTGATCCAAGACATCACCCGGGCGGAAAAACTGCGCATCGCGTGGCGGCCGCCGTAGGCGTAGATGAACATCATGGTGCAATCCACGCAGGCGGTGACCACGGCCAGGATCATGTACTGCGTGACCACCGGCTGCTCCTGGCGGATGAACTGCGGCAAGAAGGCGGTGAAGAACAGCAGGCCCTTGGGATTGGACAGGCCCACCACCAGGGAACGCAAGAAAGCGCCGCGGCCGCTGGCCTCGCCGCCCTGCTCGCTGGCCGCCAGCGCCTGAGTGGGCGCGCGCCACATCATCCAGGCCAGGTAAACCAGATAGGCGGCGCCGCCCCATTTCACGATGGAAAACAATTGCTCCGACGCCTGCAGCAAGGCGCCCAGGCCACAACCGACGGCGGCGATCAGCAGCAGATCCGACAACACCGCGCCGGCAAAGCCGTAACTGGCGATGCGCATGCCGTGGCTGGCGCCGTTGTTCAGCGCCAACAGCATGGACGGGCCGGGGGTGATCATCACCGCGCTGACCGCGACGATGTACAGCAATAGGGTGGCGAAACTCATTCAATAACTCCAGGACGCAACATTCAATATGGCGGCGCGGCCCCCCGGAAACAGTCAATGACGCCGATGCGCGGCGCGAGACACGGCGAGCGGGCGTGGAGCATGAAAGCTGGAAATGACGGATGAAGGGCGGCAAACAACGCGGAAGCCGTATTTTAATACAAAACCCGGCGCGGCTGTAGTGGCATGTTTGCTTATGCTTATATGGTTTTATTCCAAGCGGCGGCATCGAGCCGGCCGCGCGCCCGGCAACGCCCGAGCCGCCCGTCCGGTTGACCGCGCAACAAAAGCTTCATCAAAACCTCTCCTGTCCGCAACATGCGCGCACTATGCTGGCCCGGTTTTTTTCATGCCCGGAACATATACACCATGCGCATCCTCAGCCTGACCCTGGCCGTGACGGCCGCCATCGGCCTGGCCGCCTGCGGCAGCAACGGCGGTCCCGCCAGCGGCTCCGCCAACAACAACCAAGGCAACCGCCCCGCCGTGGCCAAGAACGTGATCTTCTTCCTGGGCGACGGCATGGGCATCAACACCACCACCGCCGCCCGCATCTACTCCGTGGGCGAGGACGGCGAGCTGACCATGGACACGCTGCCGGAAAGCGGCTTCGTCAAGACCTTCTCCAACGACGCCCAAGTCACCGACAGCGCGCCGTCCATGTCCGCCTACATGACCGGCGTGAAGATGAACAACGAAGTCATCTCCATGTCCACCGACACCCAGGCCAAGTCCCCCACCGCGGACTTCACCTCCAACTGCGGCACTGGCAACGGCCAGCCGGTCAGCACCCTGCTGGAACTGGCCAAGGCCGGCGGCAAGGCCACCGGCGTGGTCACCACCACCCGCGTCACCCACGCCACCCCGGCCGCCACTTACTCCCATGTCTGCCACCGCGACGCCGAATCCGACATCGCCGCCCAACTGGTGCCGGGCGGCGCGCTGTACAACGCCAAGCTGCAAGATGGCGTGGACGTGGTGTTCGGCGGCGGCCGCCAGTTCTTCCTGCCCAAGGCCGCCGGCGGCAAGCGCGCCGATGGCCGCGACCTGGTGGCGGAGCTGAAAGCCAAGGGTTATGGCTACGCCGCGGACAAAACCGGCTTCAACGCGCTGGACCCGGCCAAGACCACCCGCGCCGTGGGCCTGTTCACCAGCAGCCACATGAGCTACGACCTGGACCGCGACGCCTCCAAGGAACCCAGCTTGGCCGAGATGACCGCCAAGGCCATCTCCATGCTGGCGGACCGCAAGGACAAACAAGGCTTCTTCCTGATGGTGGAAGGCGGCCGCATCGACCACGCGCTGCATGAAACCACCGCCAAGAAAGCGCTGCAGGACACCGTGGCCTTCGACCAAGCGATCAAGACCGCCATCGACGCGATGAAACAGCGCGATCCGGACCTGAAAAACACCCTGATCGTCGTCACCGCCGACCACGACCACACCCTGGTGCTCAACGGCTACGCCCAGCGCACCGGCAAGACCACGGCCAGCAACCCCGGCGTGCTGGGCCTGGTGAAGAACTACAGCAACGGCAGCGTGGCCACCGACGCCGACGGCATGCCCTACTCCATCATCGGCTTCGGCAACGGTGAAAACCGCGTCAACGGCAACCGCAACGCCGCCGCCGCGCTGACCGACGCCGTGGTCTCCGCCAACGACTACCACCAGGAAGCGGCGGTGCGCATGCCGGCCGGCGGCGAAACCCACGGCGGCACCGATGTCTACATCGGCGCCATCGGCCAGGGCGCGGACGCCTTCCACGGCTTCCTGGAAAACATCGACGTGTTTGGCCTGGTGAAGAAAGCGGCCGCGCTCTGAGCCGCGCCTCCCCCCCAAACGCTACGCAAACCCATACAAGAGAAACGCAATGAAACCGATGATGAAACCGCTGCTGAACGTCGCCGCGCTGGCCGCCGCCCTGCACGCGCTGCCGGCCCAGGCCGCGGGCGAAGCCAAGAACGTGATCTTCTTCCTGGGCGACGGCATGGGCCCCACCACCGTCACCGCCTCGCGCATCTACAAATACGGCGAAGCCGGCAAGCTGAACATGGAACAGCTGTCCCGCACCGCCCGCGTCAAGACCTTCTCCAACGACGCGCAAACCACCGACAGCGCGCCGTCCATGTCCGCCTACATGACCGGCGTGAAGATGAACAACGAAGTCATCTCCATGTCCGCCGACACCCGCGCCATCGACCCCAATAGCAACGGCACCGGCAACTGCGGCAGCGGCAACGGCCAGCCGGTGGCCACCCTGCTGGAACTGGCCAAGGCCAAGGGCAAGGCCATCGGCGCGGTGACCACCACCCGCGTCACCCACGCCACCCCGGCCGCCACCTACTCCCACGTCTGCCACCGCGACGCCGAATCCGACATCGCCGCCCAGGCGGTGCCGGGCGGCGCCGGCTACAACGCCCAGCTGGGCGCCGGCCTGGACGTGCTGATGGGCGGCGGCAGCAAATTCTTCCTGCCCACCGCCTCCGGCGGCAAGCGCCCGGACGGCCGCAACCTGCTGACCGAAATGCAGGCCAAGGGCTACACCCTGGTCAGCAGCGGCAGCGAACTGGCCGCCTTCAACCCGCAATCCGGCGGCAAGCTGCTGGGCATCTTCAACAAGGACCACATGGACTACGAGCTGGACCGGGTGAAGAACAGCCTGAACCAGCCCAGCCTGGCCGACATGACCGCCAAGGCCATCGACACCCTGTCCCGCAACGGCAACGGCTATGTGCTGATGGTGGAAGGCGGCCGCATCGACCACGCGCTGCACGGCACCAACGCCAAGCGCGCGCTGGAAGACACCATCGCCTTCGACAACGCCATCAAGACCGCGCTGGCCAAGGTGGACCTCAACAACACCCTGATCGTGGTCACCGCGGATCATGACCACACCATGACCATCAACGGCTACGCCAAGCGCGGCAACCCCATCCACGACATCGTGCGCGGCTACGCCGACGGCAAGGAATCCAAGGACGCCGACGGCGCCACCTATACCGCGCTGGTATTCGGCAACGGCCCCAACCGCAAGGCCAGCCGCGTGTCGGTGGATTCCGCCACCGCGATGGGCGACGACTACCAGCAAGAAACCGGCGTGCGCCTGTCCAGCGAAACCCATGGCGGCGGCGACGTGATGCTGATGTCCAGCGGCGCCGGCTCCAAGGGCTTCAAGGGCGTGATGGACAACACCAAGGTGTTTGGCCTGGTGAAAAGCGCGCTGGGCCTGTAAACCCCGCCACCGCGTCGGCGCCTTCTCCAGGCCCGGCGCGGCGGCCACGGATTCACTCCATTCGGCTTGCCCACGGGCAAGCCTACTTTTACGCATGAAGAAAGACCGCGATGAAAACCCTGCTGCCGCTGGCCCTGCTGGCCCTGTCCCCGGCGCTGCACGCCGCCGCCGCGCCGGACCTGGTGGCCACCCTGCGCTATGAAACCGTCACCATCGGCAATGACGGCGTGGAAAAAACCATACGCTACCAGGAAAAACTGACCCGCCAGGGCAAGCATGTCTGGCGCGAACGGCTGAACGCGCGCGCCGGCGGCCACGGCCACGAGCATGGCGCGGAAGACGGCCACGACCACATCGACTACCCCGCCGCCAACCGCCACGTATGGCTGGACGCCAAGGGCCAGCCGCGGCTGGAATTCGCCGTGCCGCAACAAGGCCTGCTGGTGCAAGTGGGGCAGCGCGAATGGAGCGACGTGGGCTTCGACGGCTCCTGGACCCAAGCCAGCCAGATCGTGGACATCGCCAAACTGAAAGGCTTTACCGTCAGCCCCGGCGCGGACGGCAGCCGCTGGTACCGCAAAACAGCCAACGGCCACAGCAAGCAACTGCAATGGAGCACGCGCTGGGCGATGCCGCTGCAAGTGGAATCGCGCTCGCAGGACGGACGCTACCGCGAAAGCATACGCGTTGAAATCCGCCCTCTGGCCGCCGGCCAGCCGCTGCCGTGGGCGCAGACCGGACGGCTGCGCGCCAAGGACTATATGGACACGCTGGACTAAGAACCTGTTTACGATCTGCCGCGCGTCGCGCGATACGGCCTTGCAAGCCGCATGTCCAAGCCTGCTGGGCCGCCCCCTGGCAATAAGACCAGGCAAAGCCATTCAATCCAAAGACATTTGATCTGGCGCCTTGATACGCCTTTGTCCTGACACTTAGAATTTCCGCGCTATCTAGTTTCTTGAGCCGAAAGCATCTCTCGGACACCCCCTCATGGGGGTGCTTTTACTTTTGCGTTTGGAAACCGCCATGGACCTCAGCACCCTGCTCGCCAGCTTCGC
>NZ_LDUI01000054.1:0-12924 GCF_001043555.1 Chromobacterium sp. LK1
AGCAGTACGCGGATGTGCCGCGCTTGTTGCTGATCGCTACCAAGTCCGATCCCAAGCATTTCTCGCTGGAATGCTCCTTGCTGGTGGAGGGCGAACGCCTGCCGCCGCAGTTGATCAAGGATTTGCAGCCGGATTGGGCTTTGAATTTCTGAGAACCTGTTCAAAGTCTGCTGCGCTTCGGCGAGACGGCGTTGAAACCGAGCTCAAAATGCTCATGGACCACGAGTACATTCCGCTTTTTCTCTCGTTTCCGCCTTGTCCCGCCTTAGTTCGCGAAACCGTGAACAGGCTCTTAAGCTTGTGTCGGTCACGTTCTCCCATTATGCGTCACGGTGACAGAAATTCAAATTTCGTCACCGTGACAATAAATTCCCGCATGCGAACCAACCCAACTGGCGTGCAAGCCTTGGAATTAATATGGCAAAGGGATGCTAAATTTTTTGTTTTTGGATTAAAATTTAGAATAAAGTAAACATGTGACAGGTATTTGCATGGCATTATTTGTCGAGCTCGCCCTGCTGGGCGATAACCTTAGCAACACTGGCTGTCCACAGCCGGAAGCAACGATCTAAATGACCAACAAAAACATAAAACTACACAATCAACGGCTGCCCCAGCACCTGCTGCGGGCCAGAGAATCGGTCATGGCCTACTTCCGCCCGATTCTCAACCGTTACGGGGTGACAGAGCAGCAGTGGCGCATCCTGCGGGTGCTAGAGGATTTTGGCGACCAAGAAGCCGGCGTCATCGCCGAGCGGGCCTGCATTCTGCCGCCCAGTCTGACTGGTATCTTGGTGCGCATGGAGAAAGCCAGCCTGATCCACCGCCAGCGCGATCATGTCGACAGCCGGCGGCTGATCATTTCCATTTCCCGCGACGGGCGTGAGTTGATTCAGCAGATTTCTCCGCTGGCGGAGGACTGTTATCAGCAGATTGAGAACCACCTCGGTCAGGACAAGCTGAACCAGCTGCTGGCGCTGCTCGGTGATCTGGAAAAACTGCCGGCGCCGCGCGCGGGCTGATCAAGCCTCGGGAGCCGGTTCCCATGCTGGCTCCGACAAGCGCCCGGCGGGATCCTGGCGGTAAAACAGCTTGAGTTGCTCGTAGATCTCGGGCAGATCCAGCCGCAGACGATGAGGCAACTCGAAAAAGGCCTCGCTGAGCACGGCGAAATATTCGGCGGGGTTTTCCGCCGCATACGGATCCAGCCAGCCGGGATCGACGCCGCGGTCCAGCATGCGGCAGAGCTGCCGATATCCTTGCGACCAGACGCGGCTCCACTGCATCTGGTTCATGCCCTTGTGCAGCGGCGGAGAACCATTGGCAATGCCGTTGAGCATGTCCAGCTTGTGGGCGATTTCGTGGATCACCACGTTCCAGCCATCCAGTTGCTCCGATGCGCGCGCGTCCGGCAAGGACAGAATCACCGGACCGTCCTGGCGCGCCTGGCCTATCAACACGCTCTCGCTCTCGTGCTGCAAGCCTATTCCGTCCATCCAGATATCCCGCGCGACAAACGGCGATGGATAAAGCACCACATCGCTCCAGCCTTCCAACGCCTCCTTGCCCAGGTTCATCGCCGGCAGCGCCATCTGCAACGCCACGCTGGCGCAGGCGCGCGGACTGAGCCGCGCCCCATCCTGGCCGGAGAAATTCTTGCCGCGCAACACCCAGCCGGCCAGCTCGCTCAGCCGCCGCCCTTCCTCCTGATCCAATCCCGCCAGCAGCGGCATCCGCGCCAGTTGCTCGCGCAACACGGCCTCGGTTTCCGGTGCGGTCTTGCCGGCCAGCACGCGGCGAATCCAGTCGATCACCATGAACTCTCGTTCCGTTTTGTCGTCTCTCATATTTTGAGGGCGATTTCACGCATTTCAATGTGCGCCCCGTCTGCTCCGTCGCAAGACGTCAACGTTCCGCTTTCGCCGCGCCGCCAAGGGCTGGCGCCTCAGTCAGAATTCATAAAACAAACGGGGGAAACAAATCATGAGCCTGCCTTGGCCAACGCTGGCGCTCAATCCTTTGGCGGCATTCGGCATCTTGCTGGCGCTAGGGGTGATTGGCGGCCAGATCGCAGTGCGGGTGGCGCGCCTGCCCGCCATCGTCGGCTATGTGCTGACTGGTCTGCTGATAGGCCCGCACAGCTTGAGGCTGCTGAACGAACAGCTTTTGCAGCAAGCCTCCATTTTCGTGCATCTCGCCCTGGGCATCGCATTGTTCGAGGCCGGTCGCCGCGTGGACTTGCGCTGGCTGCGAGTGGAGCGCACCCTGCTGCTGACCACCCTGCTCTATTGCCTGCTGACCTTGCTGGGCCTGTTCGCCGTTCTGCAGCTGTTTGGTTTCGGCCTGGCCGCCAGCCTGATGTTGGCGGCACTGGGCGTGGCCACATCGCCGGTGATGACGCTGGAAATCGTCAGGGAGTCCAATGCCGACGGCCAGGTCAGCGAGCGCCTGTTGGTGGCCACCGCGCTGTCCAATCTGGTGGCCCTGCCCTGCTTCGCGCTGGCCCTGTCATATGGGCATTTGTCCGGCAATAGCGGAGTGGAAAACGGCATCCTGCTCCCCGGCTGGCTGACGCTGGCATCCTGTGGCCTGGGCTTGGTGGCCGGCCTGGCGGCGATACAGCTCAACCGTTGGCTGGGGGGGCGACAGCGTGAATCGCAGAAAGTCATGCTGCTGGGCCTGATCGCGCTGGTGGTCGGCGTGGCCGACATGCTGCAGGTGTTGCCCTCGCTGGCCTTGCTGGTGGCCGGCCTCGCCACTCGCAATCTCAAGCACGGCCACACCGTGACCGAGCGCGGCGTGATGTCGTCGGCGCAGATTTTCACCGTGGCCTTCTTCGTTGCCGCCGGCGCCCAACTGGCGCCGCAATCGTTGGCCGAGTTCTGGCCGCTGGCACTGGCCTGCCTGGCGCTGCGCACCGCGTTGGCGATGCTGATCTGGTGGCTGGCCGCCGGCGCCAATGGCTTGCCCAAGCGCCATGGTGCTTGCCTGGGCCTGGCGCTCAATTCCTGGTCCGGCGGCACCGCGCTGCTGATGAGCCTGGGCGCGGTGTCCCTGGGCGCGGCCGCTTCCAGTTTCAGCGGCGCGATGATGTCCATCCTAGTGATCAACGAATTGTGCGCGCCGGTACTGACCCGGCTGGCCCTGAAGCTGGCCGGCGAAACCCGACCGCAGGAGTGAGAATATGCTGGAATTCACGAACAGCCAGCCGCTGACCTTGGGGGTGGAACTGGAGCTGATGATCCTCAACCGCCGCGACTACAACCTGACCCGCGGCTCGGACGATCTGCTGCTGCAGGTGAACCGCCAACAACATGGCTTCGACATCAAGCCGGAAATCACCCAGGGCATGATAGAGATAGGCACCGCGGTGCATAGTGACGTCAACGCCATGCTGGAAGAAATCCTGGCCATCCGCGCGCTGCTGGTCAGTAGCGCGCGTAAACTGAACCTGGGCCTGGCCGGTGGCGGTTCGCATCCGTTCCAGCACTGGGACGAACAGCGCATCTATCCCAAGGAGCGCTACCACTTGGTGTCCGAGCTATATGGCTATCTGGCCAAGCAATTCACCGTCTACGGTCAGCACATCCACATCGGCTGCCCGGACGGTGACAGCGCGGTGCGGCTGACTCATTATCTGGCACGCTATATCCCGCACTTCATCGCGCTGTCCGCCTCCTCGCCGTTTTACCAGGGCGTGGACACCTTGTTCCAAACCTCGCGCCTGACCAGCGTCAACGCCTTCCCCTTATCCGGCTGCATGCCCTGCGTCAACAGCTGGTCCCAGTTCAACGACTACTTCCACCGCATGGCCAATCTGGGCATCGTCGCCAGCATGAAGGATTTTTACTGGGACATCCGGCCGAAACCGGAATATGGCACCGTGGAAATCCGCATCTGCGACACGCCGCTATCGGTGGAGACGCCGGTACTGCTCGCCGCTTATGCGCAGATGCTGGCGCATCGTTGCCTGGGAGAAAGCCAGGATGAAGTGTGCCAGGAACATTACCTGACCTATAGCTATAACCGTTTCCAGGCCTGCCGCTTCGGTTTCGATGGCATGCTGGTGGACGCGGGCAACAATAGCCAGGTTGGACTGCAGGAGGATTTGCTCAATACCTTGAATCAATTGCAGCCGCAAGCCGAGGCGCTGGGCAATCAGGCACAGTTGACCGCTCTGCGCCAGCGGGTGCTGAAGCGCCAGTCCGACAGCGCCTGGCTGCGTCAAGTGTTCGACGGCAGCGGCTCCTTGTCCGAAGTGGTACGACAGCAAAGCGAACACTGGATGTACGCGGCACCGGGAGTGGGCGTAAACTGAGCGGCTCAGCCATTTGACTATTGTCGCCATGCCCTTTGAGCTCCCCGCCCTGCCCGATGCCGCGTTGCCGGCGCGCTACTGCATTTTCGACGGCCAGAAGATCCTGCTGCTGGAACGGGCGCTGCCGGACGGCCGCGCCGGCGGCTGGCCCTTGTCCCAGATCTTGTTCATCGGCGTGCACGACGGCCACAATCTCTACTTGGCGGAACTGGTGGGCGCGCCGCCTGCCGGCTGCGAATGGCTGCCCTTGCGGCCGGCGCTGCTCAGTCTGCCCTCTGGGCTGACGCCCGCCATCGCCCGCGCCGCGCAGATCCGTCAGTTCCAACGCACCCACCGCTATTGTGGCCGCTGTGCTGGACCGTTGCTACAGCGCTTGGACGATAGCGGCAAGCGCTGTTCCAGTTGCGGCCAGCTCTACTACCCCAAGCTGTCGCCGGCGATGATGGTGGTGATCCATCGTGGCCGACAGCTGCTGCTGGCGCGCAGCCCTCATTTCGTCCCCGGCGTGTACAGTGCGCTGGCCGGCTTTGTCGAGCCCGGCGAAACCTTGGAGGAGTGCGTGCACCGCGAAGCATTTGAAGAGGTGGGCGTGCGCATCAAGAATCTGCGCTATGTCTGCTCGCAGTCCTGGCCCTTCCCCCACTCCTTGATGCTCGGCTTTACCGCCGAGTACGACAGCGGCGAGATCACACCGCAGGAAGGCGAGATCGAAGACGCCGGCTGGTTCGATATCGATGCCCTGCCGCAGACGCCAACCCCGATTTCAATCGCCTATCAATTGCTGAATCACACGGTGGCGTGGCTGCGCAACGGCACCGCCAATTAGCCTGCCGTGCTCAAGGCCGTCCATCCAGCCTGGCGGCGGCCAGTTGTTGCCGGTTTCTCCTGCGCCAGGCCATGATGGCGAAACTGGTGGCAATCACCGCCGCCAAATAGCCGCAGCCGGAAGCGGCCAGGCTGACAAGCGCATCTATCATCGCCCCTAGACCGGTGTGCAGTAGCGCAAGGTTGTCGGGGTCAAGCGCTGCGGCAAGGCTGAAATAGGCGGCGGGAATCGCCGCTTGTATCAACAGTACGCGCGCAACCGGCCGGCCGCCGCGCCTCCATAGAACCAGCAACGCTATCTGCCAGAAGATGGGGGCGGCCAGGAGAATCAGCGCAAAGATTAGGATGGCCATATGGGGTGGGTTTTCAAGATGCTCGTCGAAAAGAAGTGGTTTGATGCGCTACTGGCCCGTCAATCAAAATAGCCGCTGGCGAGCGCCTCTTTAAACGCCTCGGTCCAGGCCACCGGCAAGGCACTCAGATGCAGGCTCTTGTCTGTTGAGAGCTGAAACACTCTAATCTCTTCATGCTTGAGGTTTTCAGTCCAGCTCCTGGGCAGGCTGATTGCAAACGCAAAATCGTCAGGATCCAAGCCCTTGCCCATCAACGCGGATTTGATCGCATCCCGGTCCTTGGTGGGCAGCTGATTGAAATACATGAAGTGGACCATGGCAATGGCTCTCGAATCATGGCGATCAGCCTGGATTTTGAGCCTTTTGTGCGGGGATAGCTAGCATGTTGGGCTGCCAGCGGCGCACACGGGCCATATGCTCCTCGGCAGTTCGTGGACGGTCATTGCCCTATAGTGCCACCGGCCAAAAATGGCCAAGCAACCAGCGCCCTAGCCCACAGAACATGGCGCCACGAGGGGCGTGAACTGCCGGCAGCGCGCTGATCTATCTACGACAATCAGGACCCGCACCTGCTATCTCAATCCATCCGAAAGCTGCACAGGGAAGAAGCCGACTTCCCCGCCCCCTGCCGCCTCAGTAGCCCGCCTGCACGCTTTTTCGCATGCCGCCTCAATGTCGTTATCGTGCCGCTCAATGCTCGAGTTGAGCCATTGCCAGATATATCAATTACTCCATCGATGCTGACCCGACTCCCATCAATTTAATCGTGTTGGCGCAGTTGTGTCAGTAGCGTTAGCTATCGGGCGACCCTAAATACCTAACGCCTGTCAGCCCCACTGCCTTCATCATATAAAAACCAAAATCCACACAATCTACACAAAAACGCAACCATTACTTCGCCAATCATTAATAAAATCCTGCGTTATCCGAAAGCAAGGATTCATTTAAATGAAGCTTATGGCTTTTTTTAAAGCACGCCCAACCCTATTTATTTTATGCAACTCAATAATATGGTTCCTATTGAACGTTGTAGCATTCCCAGTGCTAGATCCATATGGAGACATGATTGAGGCATTCGCATTCACGCCCAACTTTGAATGGGGAACATTCAAACACCCTCCTTTAAGTGGATGGGTTTCCAATTTGTGGTTTTCCATTTTCCCTCACAGCCATCTTTATGCCTATCTTCTTTGCGCAGCAAACCTAGCACTAGCCATGTGGGGGGTTATGTGGCTGGCCAAACTATGGCTTCGCGCTGATCAGCAACTAACAATGCTCATATTGCTTAGCCTGACACTGCCCTTCAGTACATTGGCCTTTAAATTCAATGCGAACTCTGTTCTTTTACCCATTTGGCCGTGGATTGTTTACTTCTTTGAAAAAGGGGTTCGCTCCGGAAAGATTGTTGATGCACTTTGCCTTGGTCTATTTGCAACTTTAGGCATGCTCGGAAAGTACTACACAGGCGTTCTACTATTATCAATTTTCATAGCCGCAGCAATGACGGTAGAGGGTCGAAAATGGCTGCTATCAACAAGCCCTTGGATATCACTTGCGACATTCAGTACAACCATGTCGCCTCATGTCTTATGGTTTATTCAAGCGAGCGGAGCCACTCTAAATTATATTGGTCGCAATGCAAGTACCACTGTCGACATACTGCATTTGATATCATTCTCCATATCCCCCTTATTGTATGCTGGTTTTTCCTGGCTAATAATGCTTTGGATCAGCGAGAGCGATGGCTTTCTCTCTTCAAGCCGAAACACTCTCCAACTGGCAAACAAAAATGACAGACTATTCTGGATAACAATTACCCCCCTAGTCATCACATTGCTTTTTGCGGCGACTGGCTATGTGAAACTTGCAATACACTGGGCAATTCCTTTGGCATTTATTTATCCATTGTTTTGGCTTGCAAGACCAGTCAAATTAAATAATATTAGATTGAAAAAATTAGAAAAATTCGTTCCAATGTTTTGGATTTTTGCTACTGCCATTTCAGTATCTTATCTTGTTTGGCAAGATTATTCATTGGATGAAAACTATTACACAAATGATGAGGGCATCGCCAAAGAAATTGCTCGCGACGCACGAAGAAATGGAATAGAAAATCTTGCTTGGGTAAGTGGCGGCTGGCCTGAGGTTGCAATCATTCCATTTTTTGCAGACACCAAGACTGTTGCGCTTCCAGCAATGCCAAACATGCTACCTCATGGCGTGAGCAAAATCCCTCGCTGGGAAGAAAAACGCGGAGCCATTCTATGCAAATCAGACGATGAGAAATGCCAATCAAATGCCGCCAAGTGGCTTTTGAAACAGCAACGCACCCCAATTAAGCGCAATATTTCATCCCAAAAAACCGGGTATTTTTCTCGTCAATCTGCAATAACAAAATACTGTGTATATTATTTTTAAGAGAGATTCAATTCAAAGGGGGGCTGCTCCGGCTTGAAAGAATGATGGACTGAACAAGCTCCACACCCTCTATTACCAAGACCCGCCAGCAATACCCATTTGCGCTAGATGGACACGACCGCATCTGGCGAAGATGAAACGAAAAGCAGAGGACTCCGTCGCTGCTTCGTTGATGAGGTGGAGTGGCGCCGAAAGAATCGAGGCATAGTGCCGCAGGGTCATGCAGGCCGGCGGTGAGGCAAATTGAAAATCGCAGTCTGACCCTGGATGCGTTATGGTTGCAATTCCGACGCAATTAAAAAAGCCCAGCCATGTTTTACATGCTGGGCTTTTTTCATGGCCATTACGCCAATTTACGCCAAATCAACGCTAAGTGCTTGATTTAACTATAGGTATTGGTGCCGGCGGCAGGAATCGAACTCGCGACCCCCTGATTACAAGTCAGGTGCTCTACCAACTGAGCTACACCGGCGAAGAGAGGCGTATTATGTCGCGCCTCAATGGCTTTGGCAAGCCGTCAACGCGCCTTTTTGGACGCTTTTTTATGCGTCTTTTTAGCGCCCTTGACTACCTTTTTGTTTTTGCTGGTTTTTTTAACCGTGCTTTTTTTTGCCTGCGGTACGCGCTTTGCAGCTTTGGCGGCACGCTGCTGCTTGTGAGCTGGCTTGGCTGCCTTGCCGTGGCGCGCCTGCTTGGCGCTGATGGCCTTGGCCTGGCGTTTGCTCTGCTTGGCGGTTTTTGCCTTGGCCTTGCTTTTGGCCTGACGCGCCGGTTTGGCTTGTTTGCCGGCGCGGACGGATTCGGTCGGCTGAATGGTTTTGACCGGGGCGGCCTTGCGCGCCGGCTTGCTGGCCGGGGCCATCTGTACATCGCCCGGTAGCGGCATGTCTTCGGGTTCGGCCAGGCTGGCCGGGCTGATCAACGCCAGGCTCAGCGCCAGCGCAATGGAATGGGTTGCGAATTTCATGATCAGGGTCTGGGACTTTCTGTGCTGGAACGGCCGGCGCAGCGCGCCGCCAAAACCCGCATACTAGCATGCGCCGCCAGGGTGGCTTAGCGGAAATTGACAGCCGCGGCAATCTTGCCGCAGTCCTGCCTGGCGATACGCTTTTGCCTTGCAAGGCGACATTGTGCGACCGCATATGCTATACCCCAAGCATGATGCCAATGTAATTGCACCCATGGCCGCTTGCGCAAATCACTCCCCCTTCCCTGCCGCACAGGAAAACCGCATGCCCCCGCCGAAAATCCTGCTCGTGGACGACAGCGCCACCAATCGCCTGACGGTCAGCACCCTGATCCAGGATCAGGGCTATTGCTGCGATCTCGCCAATAATGGCGAGGAAGCGCTGGCTCGCTGCCGGGAAACCCGCTACGACCTGATCCTGATGGACATCATTATGCCGGTGATGAATGGCTTGCAGGCCACGGTGGAGTTGCGCGCGCTGTTTGGCGAGCACTGGGTGCCCATCATTTTCCTGACGGGCCTGAGTCAGCAGCAAGACTTGATCGACGGGCTCAAGGCCGGCGGCGACGATTATCTGACCAAGCCGGTCAGCCCGGAACTGCTGGCGGCCAAGGTCCAGGTTTTCCTGCGCATCGCCAAGATGCAGCAGCAGATCAATCAGGACGCGGTGCGCCTGGAACATTACTTCCTCAGCAACGAACGTGAACAAAGCTATGCGCTGGAGCTGGTGGAACGCCTGAACCGGCAGCAATTGGAACTGCCCGCCCATGTCTGGCGCCATCTGCGGCCCGCCTCGCAATTCAATGGCGACCTGATTTGCTACGCCCGCGCCGACGAGCGCGAGTATCTGATGTTGGCCGACTGCACCGGCCACGGACTTACCGCCGCGATTAGCGCGATTCCGGCGGTGGAGTGTTTTTATGATCTGGCGCAAGCGCAAACGCCGCTGAGCGACATCGCCGCCGCCATCAACGACAAATTGCACCGGCTGCTGCCCTTCGGCCGCTTCGTCGCCGCCATCATCGTCGCCATCGATGCCGACAGCCAATGCCTGCAGGTCTGGAACGGCGGCATTCCCTGCGCGCTGATGTTCGATGCCGCCGGACGCAAGATCAAGCACTTCCGCTCGGAGCACCCGCCGCTGGGCATACTGGAGGCCGGGCAGTTCGACAAATCGCTGGAAAGCGGCAGACTGGGAAGCGGACACCGGCTGGTGATCAGCTCCGACGGCATTACCGAGGCGCGGGCGGACAATGAGCAGATGTTCGGACTGGACGGCGTGGTCAAGGCGGTGGAAACCGGCTGGCCTGATCGGATCGGCGATAGCGTGCTGCAGGCCTTGCAGCGCCACCGCCAGAACGAGGCGATGCTGGATGACGCTTCCTTGCTGGTGCTTAGCGCGCCACCCCAAATCGTGCGCGCGGAAGCGAAAGCCCCCTCATCCCAGCCGGGATGGCAGGACGTTTGAGCGGGCGATGGCGGGCGCGCCTTGATTCCACGGCGGCGCGGCAACATAATTCGCAATTTTCATATGACGCCACCCACCGCCATGAACATAGCATTTGAGCGCCAGCCACTGCCCCTGCCGGGCGGCCATGACAAGGTCTTGCTGCACTCATGTTGCGCGCCCTGCTCCGGAGAAGTGATGGAGGCGATGCAAGCCACGGGCATCGACTTCACCATCTTCTTCTACAACCCCAACATCCATCCGCTGAAAGAGTACGAACTGCGCAAGAACGAGAACATCCGTTTCGCCGAGCAGTTCGGCATTCCCTTCGTCGATGCGGATTATGATCGCGACAATTGGTTCGCGCGCGCCAAGGGCATGGAGGATGAGCCGGAGCGCGGCGTGCGCTGCACCATGTGCTTCGACATGCGTTTCGAGCGCACCGCCCTGTACGCGCATGAGCACGGCTTCCCCGTCATCACCAGCTCGCTGGGGATTTCGCGCTGGAAAAACATGCAGCAGATCAACGACTGCGGCGCGCGCGCGGCCGCGCGCTACCCCGGCCTGATCTATTGGGACTACAACTGGCGCAAGGGCGGCGGCTCCGCGCGCATGATAGAAATCAGCAAGCGCGAACAGTTCTATCAACAGGAGTACTGCGGTTGCGCCTATTCCCTGCGCGACAGCAACCGCCAGCGCCGCGACAGCGGCCGTCCGGTGATCCGCCTGGGCGTCAAATACTACGGCGACGAAGACAGCCAGGCCTGAGGCGCGGCCGCCTCGCTCTCTATCTCCCGCGCGTAGCGCACCAGCGCCTGCAAGATCTGGGAGAAGCGATGCGCGGCCAGACTCCCGTCCGAGGGCGTGAGCCAGGTACTGCTGATTTCCAGCTGAATGGCGGGCACGCCCAGCCGCGAGGCGAATTTGGCGATGGTCTGGTGCTTGGACGCGGCGAAGTAGTTGTCGGAGAGATTGAGCACGCCCTGCCCTCGCAAACGCTGCTCCAGCCGCTGTCGCAGCCAGGGCTTACCCAGGAGCGAAGCCCCGTTCAGGGTGCCGAAATCCACGTCGTAGGGCCGGTAGGGATGGCTGCCGTGCAAGTCCAGCACCAGCAAGGGACGCTGGTCGGCAATCAAAGCCGCCAGCTTGCGTTTGAAGGCGTTGTCGTCTTCGTAATTGGGGTCGGACGGCGAGGCGCGGGTGGTGTAGATCGCAGTGGCGCCGGCCAGTTGGTGCAACATCGCCGCCAAGGCCGCGGTGCCGCCGCCATCGGAGAAACGGTATTGCCCATCGCGAAACGGGCTGGTGGCGTGTGGTGCGGTGACGATGATGGGACGAGAACCCTCCAAAACCGCGAACCACGGCTCGCCGTTTTGCGGCGGCCTGTCCTTGGCGGCGTCCGCTTCCTGTTGCAACTTGATGGCCTCGACGATGTGGGCCGGTTCGATAACGGCCCGTTCCGGCGGGGTCTTGCCGATGGCGGACGCCGTCGATAAGACCAGAATCAGAATCCCCGCAGCCCATCCGCTTCTCATCGCCCTCCTCCTGATTCTTGCCCGATTATTGCTGGACCGGGGCGGCGCGGCTTGGTTCTGCGCGCCGACCCGGCAAGGCCGCGCTAGCGCGCAGGCTTTCGCGCGACGAGCAGCAGCAAGGCCGGACGGCGCGCGTGCGGCCGTAAACCGTCCCGATATGCCAGCGTCTGCGGGTCCGGCGCGGGCTCGCCCAGGTGAAGCAGTTGGAAGCCGGCGTCCAACAAGCCTTTCACATAGCTTTCCACCGTGCGGTGCTGCTTGATCACGCCGTCGACGAACCAGCGGCTTGCGCGCGCGTCTTGCTGGAAATACGCGTCCAGCGTCCAATGCGATGGCTCGCCCGCCGCGTCCAGCGCCCAGCCCTGCGGGCTGGCGGTGCAAATGGGATGCTCCACCGTCAGCGCGAACACGCCGCCTGGCCGCAGCGCGGCGAACACGCGCGCCGCCACCGCGGCGTAATTCGCCACATAGTGCAGCGCCAGCGAAGACACCGCCAGATCATAAGCGTCGGCGGGCGGCTGATAGTCCTCGATGGCCGCGCGCCGGTAATGAATCGCTGAATCCTGGGTACGCGCCCGCGCCTGTTCCAGCATGCGCTCGGACAAGTCCACCGCGGTGACGCTGGCCGCGCCCTCGCCGCGCGCCCAGCGGGCGAAATCGCCGAAACCGCAACCCAGGTCCAGCACGTCGGCGCCGGCCAGCGGCGGCAGCGCGCCGCGCAAGGCGGGCTGCTCCAAAACGCCGTTCAGCCCGGTGTCGCTGTCGCGCAAGGCTTGGTATTGGGAGAAAAAGATCGGATGGTCGTAGATGTTTTGCTGCATGGGGAGGCTCCGTAAAAAATCTAAGAGCCTGTTCAAAGTCTCGCGAGCAAGAGCGAGACAAGGCGAAAACAGCAGAGAAAGCGGAATGTACAAGTAGTACATGAGCATTTCGAAGGTGTTTTCAACGCCGTATCGCTGAAGCGCAGCAGACATTGAACAGGCTCTCAGAAGCGCGCTTCCATCCCCATCCGTATGGTCCGCCCCGGAATCGGCATGCTGACCACCGCTCCGGTGTCCACC
>NZ_LDUI01000055.1:0-15569 GCF_001043555.1 Chromobacterium sp. LK1
TCGTACCGTCGGCGCCGGCGTAGTAGCCAAGATTATTGCTTAATAAGGTTTAAAGGCCAGTAGCTCAATTGGTAGAGTATCGGTCTCCAAAACCGAGGGTTGGGGGTTCGAGACCCTCCTGGCCTGCCAGTTAAGACCAGCCGGCGCCTGTGCGCCGGTTGGTCTTTTGTCGCATACGCGCACGAGAAGATATCGACATGGAAATGCAAGATAAAATCAAACTGGCGCTGGCTGGTCTGCTTGTCGCGGCCGGCATCGTCGGCTTTTACATGATTCCGGCAGATCAAGGTGTGCTGCGCGCGCTGTCCTTCGTGGCTGGCGTCGCGCTGGCGGTGGGTGTGATCTGGTTGTCGCAGCCGGGCAAGAGCTTTGTCAGCTATGCCAACGAATCCTTGGTCGAGGCCCGCAAAGTGGTGTGGCCGACGCGCAAGGAAGCCATGCAGATGACCGGCATGGTGTTCGTGTTTGTGCTGGTGCTGGCCTTGTTCATGTGGCTGGTGGATTCCAGTCTGTCCTGGTTGTTTTACGATGTGATTCTCGGTCGAGGTAAATAATGGCAATGCGCTGGTATGTGGTTCACGCCTATTCGGGTTTTGAAAAGAGCGTGCAAAAGGCGTTGCGCGAGCGCATCGAGCGTTCTCATGTCGCCGATCAATTTGGTCAGATTCTGGTGCCGGTGGAAGAGGTGGTCGACGTCAAGAACGGCCGCCGCTCGATTACCGAGCGCAAGTTTTTCCCGGGCTATGTGCTGGTGGAAATGGAGATGACTGACGACACCTGGCACTTGGTGAAGAGCACTCCCAAGGTGACTGGTTTCGTTGGTGGTACCGCCAACCGCCCGGCTCCGATTTCCAAGAAGGAAGTCGAGGCCATTATGCAGCAGATGCAAGAAGGCGTTGAGAAGCCTAAGCCCAAGGTTCTGTTCGAGGTGGGCGAGAAAGTTCGCGTCATCGATGGTCCGTTCAATGACTTCAACGGTTCGGTGGACGAAGTGAATTACGAGCGCAACAAGTTGCGCGTGTCGGTGCAGATCTTTGGTCGCGACACCCCGGTTGAGCTGGAATTCAGTCAGGTCGAAAAACTGTAAGCCAGGCCTCTTGGCAAGTTTTTTTCAAGCGTGTATACTGTTGCGCTTTCGTCGGGGAGCGAGTTGACGCTCGCGCTATACCCAAACTAGGAGTTTAATCGTGGCAAAGAAAATTGTCGGCTATATCAAGCTGCAAGTGCCCGCTGGCAAGGCCAACCCGTCGCCGCCGATCGGTCCGGCCCTGGGTCAGCGTGGTTTGAACATCATGGAATTCTGCAAGGCGTTCAACGCCGCGACCCAAGGCGTTGAGCCGGGTCTGCCGATTCCGGTGGTGATTACCGCATTCGCGGACAAGTCCTTCACCTTCATCATGAAGACCCCGCCGGCCACCATCCTTCTGAAGAAGGCTGCTGGCATCAAGTCCGGTTCGGCTAAGGCCAATACCGACAAGGTGGGTAAAGTGACTCGCGCTCAGCTGGAAGAAATCGCCAAGACCAAGCAGCCGGATCTGACCGCTGCCGATCTGGACGCCGCTGTTCGCACCATCGCCGGCTCCGCCCGTTCGATGGGTCTGGAAGTGGAGGGCGTGTAATGGCTAAGGTTTCCAAGCGCTTGCAAGCTCTGAAGGCTGGCGTTGATCGCAACAAGCTGTATGCAATCGACGAAGCAATCTCCCTGGTAAAGGCCGCCGCCACCGCCAAGTTCGACGAGTCCATCGACATCGCCGTGAACCTGGGCGTGGATCCGCGTAAATCCGACCAAGTGGTTCGTGGTTCCGTGGTTCTGCCGCGTGGTACTGGTAAGTCGGTACGCGTTGCCGTGTTCGCCCAAGGCGCGAACGCTGAAGCCGCTAAAGCCGCTGGCGCCGAAGTCGTTGGTTTCGACGACCTGGCCGAGCAGGTTAAGGCCGGCAACCTGGACTTCGATATCGTGATCGCTTCCCCGGACGCGATGCGCGTTGTGGGTCAACTGGGTCAGATCCTGGGTCCGCGCGGCCTGATGCCGAACCCGAAGGTTGGCACCGTGACCCCGAACGTTGCCGAGGCCGTTAAGAACGCCAAGGCTGGTCAGGTTCAATACCGTACCGACAAGGCCGGTATCGTTCACGCCACCATCGGTCGCGCTTCCTTCGAAGCTGAAGCCCTGCGTGAAAACTTCTCCGCTCTGGTTGATGCCCTGGTGAAAGCCAAGCCGGCAGCTTCCAAGGGCGTGTATCTGAAAAAGATCGCCGTATCCAGCACCATGGGTGTCGGCGCTCGTGTAGATACCAACTCGATCAACGCTTAATCGTTGTTTGAGTTTGGCGGGGCGGTTCGCCGCCCTGCCAAGGCTTTGGGCTGGCAAGTTCGCTTGCCAGGTTGTCAAAGACCGTAGGCGCCGCAGGGCTTAATCGCAGATTCGCCGGTATGGAAGTCCGCAACCTACGCAGATGGTGTACCCGAAACAGGCTTCTGAACAAAGTTCAAGCTCATGTAGCTCAGGGGTAGAGCACTCCCTTGGTAAGGGAGAGGTCGGCGGTTCAATTCCGCCCATGAGCACCAGTTCTTTATGATGTCTCCTGATGTAGGTCGCCGCTGCAAAGCGAAGCGAAAATCCTTTCGCTTCATTTCAGTCTAGGAGGTAGACCTTGAGTCTCAATATCGAAGATAAAAAGGCGGTCGTAGCTGAAGTATCTGCCACGCTGGCAGGCGCTCAGACCCTCGTTATCGCTGAATATCGGGGCATCGAGGTAAGCAGCATGACCAAACTCCGCGCTCAGGCGCGTGAGAATGGCGTTTACCTGCGCGTTCTGAAGAACACGCTGGTGCGCCGTGCTGTGGAAGGCACTCCGTTTGCCGGTCTGGCTGACCAAATGGTCGGCCCGCTGGTTTACGCTGTTTCCGCCGACCCGGTAGCTGCTGCCAAGGTGCTGCATCAATATGCCAAGGCTGACGACAAAATCATCGTCAAGGCAGGTTCCTACGATGGCCAGGTGCTGAACGCCGCTCAGGTTGCTGAGCTCGCGTCCATCCCGAGTCGCGAAGAACTGCTGTCCAAGCTTCTCTACGTTATGCAGGCTCCGGTCGCTGGCTTCGCCCGCGCGCTGGCCGCCCTGTCCGACAAGAAGCAAGCCGAAGCCGCTTAACTTATTTGATTCTTATAGAATTCAGGAGATTTTCACATGGCAATCACCAAAGAAGACATCCTCGAGGCCGTTGCTGGTCTGACCGTGATGGAACTGAACGACCTGGTTAAGGCGTTCGAAGAGAAGTTCGGCGTTTCCGCCGCTGCTGTTGCTGTTGCTGGCCCGGCTGGCGCCGGCGCTGCTGCCGCTGAAGAAAAAACCGAGTTTGACGTTGTTCTGACCGGCGCTGGCGACAACAAAGTTGGCGTGATCAAGGTTGTTCGCGCAATCACCGGTCTGGGCCTGAAAGAAGCCAAAGACCTGGTTGACGGCGCTCCGAAGACCCTGAAAGAAGGCGTGGCGAAGGCTGAAGCCGACGACATCCTGAAACAGCTGACCGAAGCCGGTGCTAAGGCTGAAATCAAATAATCTTCTTTGAAAAAAGAGGGTGAGGCTGGCGGAGTAATCCGCCAGCCTTATTGCGCTTGTAGTTGGCCGAAACGAAGAAGGTAAAAGCCAGCAATTATTGAGCGTGGCTGCTGACTTTTGGTTTCTTGCTTGCGCCACCCCACCTCGATGGAGACTCTATGAGTTATTCGTTTACTGAGAAGAAGCGTATTCGTAAAAGTTTTGCGAAACGTGCCAGTGTTCTCGATGTCCCATTCCTGTTGGCGACCCAGATTGATTCCTACACCGAATTTCTCCAGTTGGGTGTGCCGCTTGACCAGCGTAGGGATGTGGGCCTCCAGGCTGCGTTCAAATCGATCTACCCGATCATCAGCCACAATGGCTATGCGCGTCTGGACTTTGCTCATTACATTTTGGGCGAGCCGCCGTTCGATGTGCAGGAGTGCCAGCTGCGCGGCATCACTTACGCCGCTCCGCTGCGCGCGCGCATTCGCCTGACCATCTTCGACAAAGAGTCTTCCAAGCCGGTGGTGAAGGAAGTGCGCGAGAACGAAGTGTACATGGGCGAAATCCCGCTGATGACGACCAATGGCTCGTTCATCATCAACGGCACCGAGCGCGTCATCGTTTCTCAGTTGCACCGTTCCCCGGGCGTGTTCTTCGAGCACGACCGCGGCAAGACTCATTCCTCCGGCAAGCTGTTGTTCTCCGCCCGCGTGATTCCTTACCGCGGCTCCTGGCTGGACTTCGAGTTTGACCCGAAAGACCTGCTGTACTTCCGTATCGACCGTCGCCGCAAGATGCCGGTGACCATCCTGCTGAAGGCGCTGGGCTACACCAACGAAGAAATACTGTCCGAGTTCTACAGCTTCGACACCTTCTATCTGACCAAGGGCGGCGTGTTCATGCGCGTGGTGCCGGATCGTCTGAAGGGTGAAGTGGCCAAGTTCGACATCGTTGCCGCCGACGGCAAGCTGATCGTGGCCAAGGACAAGCGCATCACCGCCAAGCACATCCGCGACATCCAGACCGCTGAGCTGGATCGCATCGAAGTGCCGGCCGACGCGTTGCTGGGCAAGGTGCTGGCGCACAATGTCGCCAATACCGATACCGGCGAGCTGATTGCGCGCGCCAACGACGAGATCACCGAAGAAGTGCTGGCCAAGCTGGCGCTGGCCGACATCAGCCAGGTGGAAGTGCTGTTCACCAATGATCTGGACCAGGGTTCGTATATTTCGCAAACCCTGCGCGCCGACGACATCCAGGACCAGCTGCAGGCCCGCGTGGCGATCTACCGCATGATGCGTCCGGGCGAACCGCCGACCGAAGACGCGGTGGAAGCACTGTTCCAGCGCCTGTTCTTCAGCGAAGAAACCTACGATCTGTCGCGCGTGGGTCGCATGAAGTTCAGCTCGCGCACTTACCAGTACAAATTCGACGACAAGACCCCTGAGTGGTTCAAGGTCCTGATCGGCGAAAAATTCGCCGAGCGTCGCGATGTAATGGAAGGCACGCTGTCGACTGAAGACATCGTGTCCGTGATCGCGATCCTGACCGAGCTGCGCAATGGTCGCGGCGAAGTGGACGATATCGATCACCTGGGCAACCGTCGCGTGCGCTCGGTGGGCGAATTGGCCGAGAACCAGTTCCGCGCCGGTCTGGTGCGTGTTGAGCGCGCGGTCAAGGAACGCTTGAACCAGGCCGAGTCCGACAACCTGATGCCGCATGACCTGATCAATGCCAAGCCGGTGTCCGCCGCGATCAAGGAATTCTTTGGTTCCTCGCAGCTGTCCCAGTTCATGGATCAGACCAACCCGCTGTCCGAGATCACTCACAAGCGTCGCGTTTCGGCCCTGGGCCCGGGTGGTTTGACCCGTGAACGCGCCGGCTTCGAAGTGCGCGACGTGCACCCGACCCACTACGGCCGCGTGTGCCCGATCGAAACGCCTGAAGGTCCGAACATCGGTCTGATCAACTCGCTGTCCGTCTACGCGCGCACCAACGAGTTCGGCTTCCTGGAAACGCCGTACCGCAAGGTGGTGGACAGCAAGGTTACCGACGAGATCGATTACCTGTCCGCGATCGAAGAAGGCCGCTACGTGATTGCTCAGGCCAACGCCGAGCTGAGTGAAGAAGGCACCCTGATCGACGAGCTGGTGACCTGCCGTGAAAAAGGCGAAACCATTCTGGCGACCCCGGACCGCGTGCAGTACATGGACGTGGCCACTGGCCAGGTGGTGTCCGTTGCCGCTTCGCTGATTCCGTTCCTGGAGCACGATGACGCCAACCGCGCATTGATGGGCGCCAACATGCAACGCCAGGCCGTGCCTTGCCTGCGTCCGGAAAAAGCCCTGGTCGGCACCGGCATCGAGCGTTCCGTGGCCGTCGACTCCGGCACCACCGTGGTGGCGCGCCGTGGCGGCGTGGTCGACTATGTCGACGCCGGCCGCGTGGTGGTCCGCGTCAATGATGAGGAAGCGACCGCGGGTGAAGTGGGTGTGGATATCTACAACCTGACCAAGTTCACCCGCTCCAACCAGAACACCAACATCAACCAGCGTCCGATCGTGAAAGTGGGCGACCACATCGCGCGCGGCGACGTGGTGGCCGACGGCGCCTCCACCGACCTGGGCGAGCTGGCGCTGGGTCAGAACATGACCATCGCCTTCATGCCGTGGAACGGTTACAACTACGAGGATTCGATCCTGATCTCGGAGAAGCTGGTCGCCGAAGACCGCTACACCTCGATCCATATCGAAGAACTGTCCGTGGTTGCCCGCGACACCAAGCTGGGGCCGGAAGAAATCACCCGCGACATCCCGAACCTGTCCGAGCGCATGGCTGGCCGTCTGGATGAGTCCGGCATCGTCTACATCGGCGCCGAAGTCGAAGCCGGCGATGTGCTGGTGGGCAAGGTAACGCCTAAGGGCGAAACCCAGCTGACGCCGGAAGAGAAGCTGCTGCGCGCGATCTTCGGCGAGAAGGCCTCCGACGTGAAGGACACTTCGCTGCGCGTGCCGACCGGCACCGTGGGCACCGTGATCGACGTGCAGGTGTTCACCCGCGAAGGCATCGAGCGCGACAAGCGCGCCCAGTCCATCATTGATTCGGAACTGAAGCGCTATCGCCTGGACCTGAACGACCAGCTGCGTATTTTCGACAACGACGCCTTCAGCCGTATCGAGCGTTTGATCGTCGGCAAGGTCGCCAATGGCGGTCCGAAGCGCCTGGTGAAAGGCACTGTGATCGATCAGGAATACCTGGCCGATCTGCCGTCCAAGCACGACTGGTTCGACATCCGCATGTCGGACGAAGACATCGCCAAGCAGCTGGAGCTGATCAAGGAAAGCCTGGCGCAGAAGCGTGAAGAATTCGACCTCAAGTTCGAAGACAAGAAGCGCAAGCTGACCCAGGGCGACGAATTGCCGCCGGGCGTGCAGAAGATGGTCAAGGTTTACCTGGCCGTGAAGCGTCGCCTGCAGGCTGGTGACAAGATGGCCGGTCGTCACGGTAACAAGGGTGTGGTATCGCGCATCTTGCCGATCGAAGACATGCCGTACATGGGCGACGGCCGTCCGGTCGACATCGTGCTGAACCCGCTGGGCGTACCGTCGCGTATGAACATCGGTCAGATCCTGGAAGTGCACTTGGGTTGGGCCGCCAAGGGTATCGGCGAGCGCATCGACCGCATGGTCAAGCAGCAGTCCGCCGCCGAGATCCGTGGCTATCTGGAGCGCATCTACAACGAAGCCGGCAAGAGCGAGGACATCGCTTCGCTGAGCGAAGAAGAGATCCTGTCGCTGGCGGACAACCTGCGCAAGGGCATGCCGTTCGCCACCCCGGTATTCGACGGCGCCAAGGAAACCGAGATCAAGCACATGCTGGATCTGGCTTATCCGCATGAAGACCCGCTGACCGAGAAAATGGGCTTTAATGAGTCCAAGACTCAGATGACTCTGTACGATGGCCGCTCCGGCGAAGCCTTCGACCGCAAGGTCACTGTGGGCGTGATGCACTACCTGAAGCTGCATCACCTGGTCGACGACAAGATGCACGCGCGTTCCACCGGCCCGTACTCGCTGGTGACCCAGCAGCCGCTGGGCGGTAAGGCCCAGTTCGGTGGCCAGCGTTTCGGTGAGATGGAGGTTTGGGCGCTGGAAGCTTACGGCGCCGCCTACACCCTGCAGGAAATGCTGACCGTGAAGTCGGACGATGTGACCGGTCGTACCAAGGTGTACGAGAACATCGTCAAGGGCGAGCACAAGATCGATGCCGGCATGCCGGAATCCTTCAACGTGCTGGTGAAGGAAATCCGTTCGCTCGGCCTCGACATGGACCTGGAACGTTATTGATTGGGTTGAATGGGCGCGGCAAGCCGCCGCGCCTGTCCCCTGACTGGAGACGCAATGAAAGCTCTGCTCGACCTCTTTAAGCAAGTTACGCAAGAAGAAGAGTTTGATGCGATTAAGATCGGCATCGCCTCGCCTGACAAGATCCGTTCCTGGTCTTATGGTGAAGTAAAAAAGCCTGAAACCATCAACTACCGTACCTTCAAACCGGAACGCGACGGCCTGTTCTGCGCGCGCATCTTCGGGCCGGTGAAGGATTACGAATGCTTGTGCGGCAAGTACAAGCGTCTGAAGCATCGCGGCGTGATCTGCGAGAAGTGCGGCGTGGAAGTCACCTTGTCCAAGGTGCGTCGCGAGCGCATGGGTCACATCGAGCTGGCCAGCCCGACCGCCCACATCTGGTTCCTGAAATCGCTGCCGTCGCGCCTGGGCATGGTGCTGGACATGACGCTGCGCGATATCGAGCGCGTGCTGTATTTCGAAGCGTTCGTGGTGACCGATCCGGGCATGACCCCGCTGCAATACCGTCAGTTGCTGACCGAAGAGGACTTCCTGGACAAGGAAGACCAGTACGGTGAAGAGTTCGTTGCGATGATGGGCGCCGAAGCCGTCAAGGAACTGCTGAAGAAGCTGAACCTGGACAGCGAGATCGAGACCCTGCGCGCCGAGCTCAAGGCCACCAGCTCCGACACCAAGATCAAGAAGATCTCCAAGCGCCTGAAAGTGCTGGAGGCCTTCCAGCGTTCCGGCATGAAGCCGGAATGGATGATTCTGGAAGTGCTGCCGGTATTGCCGCCGGAACTGCGCCCGCTGGTGCCGCTGGACGGCGGCCGCTTCGCGACTTCCGATCTGAACGATCTGTACCGCCGCGTGATCAACCGTAACAACCGCCTGAAGCGCCTGCTGGAACTGCGCGCGCCGGACATCATCGTGCGCAACGAGAAGCGCATGTTGCAGGAATCGGTTGACTCGCTGCTGGACAACGGCCGTCGCGGCAAGGCGATGACTGGCGCCAACAAGCGTCCGCTGAAGTCGCTGGCCGACATGATCAAGGGCAAGGGCGGTCGTTTCCGTCAGAACTTGCTGGGTAAGCGCGTGGACTACTCCGGTCGTTCCGTGATTACCGTGGGCCCGACCCTGCGTCTGCATCAGTGCGGCCTGCCTAAGAAAATGGCGCTGGAACTGTTCAAGCCCTTCATCTTCCACAAGCTGGAAGTGATGGGTCTGGCGTCCACCATCAAGGCGGCCAAGAAGCTGGTAGAGCAGGAAGTGCCGGAAGTTTGGGACATCCTGGAAGACGTGATCCGCGAGCATCCGGTGCTGCTGAACCGTGCGCCGACCCTGCACCGTCTGGGTATCCAGGCGTTCGAGCCGGTACTGATCGAAGGCAAGGCCATTCAACTGCACCCGCTGGTCTGCGCGGCGTTCAACGCCGACTTCGATGGTGACCAGATGGCCGTTCACGTGCCGCTGTCGCTGGAAGCGCAGATGGAAGCCCGCACCCTGATGCTGGCCACCAACAACGTGCTGTCCCCGGCCAACGGCGATCCTATCATCGTGCCGTCGCAGGATATCGTGTTGGGTCTGTACTACATGACCCGCGACAAGGTGAACGGCAAGGGCGAAGGCATGGTGTTTGCGGACACCAAGGAAGTGCATCGCGCTTACGAAACCCGTCAGGTCGAACTGGCCACCCGCATCACCGTGCGCCTGAAAGAGTGGGAAAAAGACGAGCAGGGCGAGTTCCAGCCGGTGATCAAGCGTTACGACACCACCGTTGGCCGCGCGATTCTGTCCGACATCCTGCCTAAGGGCCTGCCGTTCGAGCACATCAACAAGGCGCTGAAGAAGAAGGAAATCTCCAAGCTGATCAACGTGTCGTTCCGCCGCTGCGGCATCCGCGACACCGTGATCTTCGCCGACCAGTTGATGTACACCGGTTTCGCCTATTCCACTCGTGGCGGCATCTCCATTTGCGTGGACGATATGCAGATCCCGGCCAAGAAGGTCGACCTGCTCGCCGACGCGCAGAAGGAAGTCAAAGAGATCGAAGAGCAGTACCGTCAAGGTCTGGTGACCCAGGGCGAACGCTACAACAAGGTAGTGGATATCTGGGGCCGCACCGGCGACAAGATCGCCAAGGCGATGATGGACGAGCTGTCCAAGCAGAAGGTGTTGGACCGCGAAGGCAAGGAAGTCGATCAGGAATCCTTCAACTCCATTTACATGATGGCCGACTCGGGCGCGCGGGGTTCCGCAGCCCAGATCAAGCAGCTGGCCGGTATGCGGGGTTTGATGGCCAAGCCGGACGGCTCGATTATCGAAACGCCGATTACCGCCAACTTCCGCGAAGGCCTGACCGTACTGCAGTACTTTATTTCCACCCACGGTGCGCGTAAGGGTCTGGCGGATACCGCCTTGAAGACCGCGAACTCCGGTTACCTGACCCGTCGTCTGGTCGACGTGACTCAGGATCTGGTGGTGATCGAGGACGACTGCGGCACCAGCAACGGCTTCACCATGAAGGCCGTGCTGCAGGGTGGCGACGTGATCGAACCGCTGCGCGACCGTATCCTGGGCCGCGTGGCCGCGATCGACCTGGTGGATCCGTCCACCGGCGAGACCGTGATCGAAGCCGGCACGCTGCTGGACGAGCATCTGGTGGACGTGATCGACAGTCTGGGCATCGACGAAGTGAAAGTGCGTACCGCCATCACTTGCGATACCCGCTACGGTCTGTGCGCCAAGTGCTATGGTCGCGACCTGGCGCGCGGCAAGCGCGTCAACGCCGGCGAAGCGGTAGGCGTGATCGCCGCCCAGTCCATCGGTGAACCGGGTACCCAGCTGACCATGCGTACCTTCCACATCGGTGGCGCGGCGTCGCGAAATGCTGCCGCCAGCCAAGTGGAAGGCAAGTCCAACGGTACCGTGCGCTTCTCCAGTCAGATGCGTTATGTGGCCAATACCAAGGGCGAACTGATCGTCATCACCCGCTCCGGCGAAGTGGTGATCCACGACGATATGGGCCGTGAGCGCGAGCGTCACAAGGTACCGTACGGCGCGACCTTGATGGTGACCGATGGTCTGCAGATCAAGGCCGGCACCGTGTTGGCCACTTGGGATCCGCACACCCGTCCGATCATCACCGAGTATGCTGGCCGCGTGAAGTTCGAGAACGTGGAAGAGGGCAACACCGTAGCCAAGCAGACCGACGAAGTAACGGGCCTGTCCACGCTGGTGGTTATCGATCCGAAGCGCCGCGCCGGTTCGCAGTCCAAGATGCTGCGTCCTCTGGTGAAGCTGCTGGACGACAACGGCAACGAAGTGAAGCTGGCCGGTTCCGAAGCATCGGTATCGATCACCTTCCAGGTGGGCGCCATTATCACGGTGCGCGATGGTCAGGACGTGGGCAAGGGCGAAGTGCTGGCCCGTATCCCGCAAGAATCCTCCAAGACCCGCGATATTACCGGTGGTCTGCCGCGTGTGGCCGAGCTGTTCGAAGCGCGTTCGCCGAAAGACGCCGGCATGCTGGCCGAGGTGACCGGTACCGTATCGTTCGGTAAGGATACCAAGGGCAAGCAGCGCCTGATCATCACCGATCTGGAAGGCAATGGTTACGAAAACCTGATCCCGAAAGACAAGCACGTGCTGGTGCACGATGGCCAGGTGGTGAACCGCGGCGAATCCATCGTCGACGGTCCGGTCGATCCGCACGACATCCTGCGCCTGCAGGGTATTGAGGCCTTGGCTCGCTACATCGTTCAAGAGGTGCAGGAGGTGTATCGTCTGCAGGGCGTGAAGATCAACGACAAGCACATCGAGGTGATCATTCGCCAGATGCTGCGTCGCGTGATCATCTCCGACAGCGGCGACACCGAGTTCATCCAGGGCGAACAAGTCGAGCGCGCCGATGCGCTGGAAATGAACGACAAGATGGTTGCGGAAGGCCGTGAGCCTGCGCAGTACGAAAACGTGCTGCTGGGTATCACCAAGGCGTCCCTGTCCACCGATTCCTTCATCTCCGCGGCTTCCTTCCAGGAAACCACGCGCGTGCTGACCGAAGCGGCCATCATGGGCAAGAAGGACGACCTGCGCGGTCTGAAGGAAAACGTGATCGTTGGTCGTCTGATCCCGGCTGGTACCGGCTTGGCCTACCACCGCACCCGTCGCGGTTCGACGCAGCACACGCTGGAAGCGGCCGAAGCTCAGTTCTTCGATATCGCACCGGCCGACGCTCTCGACAGCAACGAATAACGCTTGCGCGCGGCAGTCGAATCCAGGGCGGAATTGCCCGTTCTGGAGCGACTGCAGCGTAAAGTGTTGAAAAAACGCTGCCCTATCAACGGTTAAGGTGATGGGGCAGCGTTGTTTTCATTGACGGTAGGACGTTGACTAAAATATAATCCTCCGTCCTTTCTGGAGGCGTGTTGCCGCTGGAAAGCTTCAACTAGGAACTGATAGTAATGCCAACCATTAACCAACTCGTTCGCAAAGGCCGCGTCGCCATCAAGGCGAAGAGCAAGGTGCCTGCGCTGGAAGCTTGCCCGCAGAAGCGTGGCGTGTGCACCCGTGTCTACACCACCACTCCGAAGAAGCCGAACTCGGCTCTGCGTAAAGTGTGCAAGGTACGTCTGACCAACGGTTTCGAAGTGATTTCCTACATCGGTGGTGAAGGCCACAACCTGCAGGAACACTCCGTAGTGCTGCTCCGCGGCGGTCGTGTAAAAGACTTGCCGGGTGTTCGCTACCACACCGTTCGCGGTTCGCTGGATACCGCTGGCGTTAAAGACCGTAAACAGGCTCGCTCCAAGTACGGCGCCAAGCGTCCCAAGTAATCGGGATGCACTCAAGGCGGCCTGATCAACACTCAGGGTCGTCTAGTAAGTGACTGCTCCATTGGGTAGTCATGAGCCCAAGCTCAACTGAATAATCTAAGGAAGTAACATGCCACGTCGCAGAGAAGTCCCCAAGCGCGAAATCCTGCCGGATCCGAAGTTCGGTTCCCAGGACCTGTCCAAGTTCATGAACGTAGTCATGATCGATGGCAAGAAATCCGTTGCAGAGCGCATCATCTATGGTGCTCTGGAACAGATCGAAAAGAAAACCGGTAAGAACGCTATCGAAGTGTTCAACACCGCACTGTCCAACGCCAAGCCGGTGGTGGAAGTGAAAAGCCGCCGCGTAGGTGGTGCAAACTATCAAGTTCCTGTTGAAGTACGCCCGTCCCGTCGTATGGCCCTGGCCATGCGCTGGCTGCGCGATGCCGCTCGTAAGCGCGGCGAAAAGTCCATGGATCTCCGTCTTGCTGGCGAATTGATCGACGCGGCCGAAGGCCGTGGCGGCGCGATGAAGAAGCGTGACGAAGTGCACCGCATGGCAGAAGCCAACAAGGCCTTCTCGCACTTCCGCTTCTAAGCAGACCCACTATTTAAGGTGTAGATCGTGGCAAGGAAAACCCCCATTGAGCGTTACCGTAACATCGGTATCTCCGCTCACATTGACGCCGGTAAGACGACCACTACCGAGCGTATTCTGTTTTACACCGGTGTGAACCACAAGCTGGGCGAGGTTCATGACGGCGCTGCCACCACCGACTGGATGGAGCAGGAGCAGGAGCGTGGCATTACCATCACCTCCGCTGCTGTGACCACCTTCTGGAAAGGCATGGGGATGCAGTTCCCCGAGCACCGCTTCAACATCATCGATACCCCGGGACACGTGGACTTTACCATTGAGGTAGAGCGTTCCATGCGTGTACTGGACGGCGCGGTGATGGTGTACTGCGCGGTGGGCGGCGTTCAGCCCCAGTCTGAAACCGTATGGCGTCAGGCTAACAAGTACAAGGTTCCGCGTATCGCTTTCGTGAACAAGATGGACCGTCAAGGCGCCAACTTCTTCCGTGCGGTAGAGCAGGTGAAAACCCGTCTGCGCGGCAACCCGGTGCCCATCGTTGTGCCTATCGGCGCTGAAGATGGTTTCACCGGCGTGGTTGATCTGTTGAAGATGAAGGCCATCATCTGGGATGAAGCTTCCCAGGGCATGAAATTCGAATACGGTGATATCCCGGCCGATCTGGTTTCCGTGGCTGAAGAATGGCGCGAGAAGATGGTCGAAGCCGCTGCCGAAGTCAGCGACGAGATGATGGACAAGTACTTGGGCGGCGAAACGCTGACCGA
This sequence comes from Chromobacterium sp. LK1, assembly GCF_001043555.1. Classification (NCBI taxonomy): domain Bacteria; kingdom Pseudomonadati; phylum Pseudomonadota; class Betaproteobacteria; order Neisseriales; family Chromobacteriaceae; genus Chromobacterium; species Chromobacterium sp. LK1. Next base: position 14,065 of record NZ_LDUI01000055.1, read on the forward strand.
GGAAGAAATCATCGCCGGCCTGCGCGAGCGTACCCTGCGTTGCGAAATTCAGCCGATGCTGTGCGGCTCCGCGTTCAAGAACAAGGGTGTTCAGCGCATGCTGGACGCCGTGGTTGAACTGCTGCCGGCGCCGATCGACATTCCGGCCATCGCGGGTGAAACCGACGGCAAGCCGGCCGAGCGTCACGCTTCCGACGACGAGCCGTTCTCGGCTCTGGCGTTCAAGCTGATGAACGACCCGTACGTTGGTCAGCTGACCTTCTTCCGCGTCTACTCCGGTGTGGTGAAGTCCGGTGATACCGTGCTGAACTCCATCAAGGGCAAGAAAGAGCGTATCGGCCGTATCGTGCAGATGATGGCGAACGACCGTATCGAGCTGGAAGAAGTGCGCGCCGGCGACATCGCCGCCGCCATCGGCCTGAAAGAAGTGACCACCGGCGAAACCCTGTGCGATCTGAACGCCGAGATCATCCTGGAACGCATGGAGTTCCCGGAGCCGGTGATTCACGTTGCCGTTGAGCCGAAGACCAAGGCCGACCAGGAGAAGATGGGCGTTGCCCTGAACCGCCTGGCCAAGGAAGACCCGTCGTTCCGCGTGCGTACCGACGAAGAATCCGGCCAGACCATTATTTCCGGTATGGGCGAACTGCACCTGGAAATTCTGGTTGACCGCATGAAGCGTGAATTTGGCGTAGAAGCCAACGTTGGCGCTCCGCAAGTGGCTTACCGCGAAACCATTACCAAAACCGTTACCGACGTTGACGGCAAGCACGTCAAGCAGTCCGGTGGTAAGGGTCAGTACGGCCACGCAGTCATTACCCTTGAGCCGTCCGGCGAGGGCAATGGCTACAAGTTTGTCGACGAGATCAAGGGTGGTGTGATTCCGCGCGAATTCATCCCGTCCGTGGACAAGGGTATTCAGAACACCCTGTCCAGCGGTATTCTCGCCGGCTTCCCGGTGGTGGACGTTACCGTGCGTCTGACCTTCGGTTCCTACCACGACGTCGACTCCTCGCAGATCGCGTTCGAACTGGCTGGTTCCCTGGCTTTCAAAGAAGCCATGCGCCGTGCCGGTCCGTGCATCCTCGAGCCGATGATGGCGGTGGAAGTGGAAACTCCGGAAGAGTACATGGGCGATGTGATGGGCGACTTGAACCGTCGTCGCGGCATCGTTCAGGGTATGGACGATGATGGTTTGGGTGGCAAGAAGATCAAGGCCGAAGTACCGCTGGCCGAGATGTTCGGTTACTCCACCGACCTGCGTTCCGCTACCCAGGGTCGTGCGACCTACTCCATGGAGTTCAAGCACTACTCCGAAGCTCCGAAGCATGTTGCCGACGCCGTAATGGCCGCCCGCAAGTAATGCGCGCTGAGGCTGGCCGGATTTTCTGATTCGGCCAGTCCCGATCTAATGTTCTTTAATCAAGGATTTTTGCAAAATGGCAAAAGAAAAGTTTGAGCGGACCAAACCGCACGTAAACGTAGGCACCATCGGTCACGTGGAC
>NZ_LDUI01000056.1:0-35956 GCF_001043555.1 Chromobacterium sp. LK1
CGACTAATGTCGCTTGGGTAGAATTTTCTCTTCACTAGCCCATTATCGCTTACAAAAAGATCGTAAACAGGTTCTTAGGCGGTTTCCCGCATTTTCAATGCTTCCACAATGTCCACCGCCACAATGCGGCTGACCCCCTGCTCCTGCATGGTGACGCCCACCAGTTGCTCCGCCATTTCCATGGTCAGGCGGTTATGGGAAATATAGAGAAACTGGGTGCGCTCCGACATCTGTTTGACCAGGTCGCAGAAGCGGCTGGTATTGGCGTCGTCCAGCGGCGCGTCCACTTCGTCCAGCAGGCAGAACGGCGCCGGGTTCAGGGAAAACAGCGAGAACACCAGGCTCATCGCGGTCAATGCCTTTTCACCGCCGGACAGCAGGTGAATGGTGCTGTTCTTCTTGCCTGGCGGCTGGGCGATGATCTGCACGCCGGCATCCAGCAAGTCCTCTCCGGTCAGCACCAGCTCGGCGCGGCCGCCGCCGAACAGCGTGGGGAAGAACTCGCGCATCTTGGTGTTGACCGCGTCGTAAGTGGCTTGCAGCATCTCGCGGGTTTCGCCGTCTATCTTGGCGATCGCCTCTTCCAACGTCGCCATCGCCAGGGTCAGGTCCTCGGACTGGCTGGCCAGGTAATCGCCGCGTTTGCGGGCTTCATCCAGTTCTTCCAGCGCCGCCAGGTTGACCGCGCCCAGGCCTTCCAGCGCGCGCGCCAGCCGCGCGATTTCTGCGGCCAGCGCGTTCGGCTTCACCGCCTCGCTCAGATCGGCCATCAAGGCGGCCTCGTCGGCGCCGGCGCTGGCCAGTTCTTCGGCGAAGCGCTCCATCGCCAGCCGCGCTTCCTGGTGCTTGAGCAGCCAGTCCGAGCGCGATTCGCGCAGCGCCGGCAAAGCGGCGTTGGCCTGTTGCTGCTGCTGGGTCAACTCGCGCAGCCTCTCGGTCAGGCCGTTGAGCCGGTCACGCACCGCGCCCAGCCGTTGTTCACGCTGCTCGCGTTCGGCCAAGGCCAGTTGCAAGGCCTCTTCCGGCACCGCCTCTTCCACCGCCTCGGCCTCTTCGGCCAGGGTTTCCAGTCGCTCGGCCAATTGCTGATCGCGCTCGTCCAGTTCGCGGCCGCGCCGCGCCAGCTCGGCCACCTTCTGCTCGGCGGTGCTCATTTCCAGCTTGATTTCGTGCAGCATGCGCTCGGCGTCGCGGGTCTTGTTGCGCGCCAGTTGCAAGCCGGTTTCGGCGTTCAGGCGGTCCAAACGCATGTCTTCCAGCTGTACCGCCAGTTCCTCCAGCGTCAGCGCCGCCTCTTCGCCCAGCATCTCGGCCTCGGCCATGCCTTCCCCGGCCAGTTCGCGCTCTTCTGCGATGCGGCTGCGCTCGGCCTCGATCGCCGCCAGACGCGCCGCGCCCTGGCGCGCGGCCTGGTCCAGCTTGACGTGTTCCAATGTGGCTGCGTTCAGTTCCGCTTCCAGCCGGGTCAGCGCGCCCTTTTGCGCGCGCACCGCTTCGGCCAGCATGCCGCTGCGGCTCTGCGAGGATTCACGACGCTGCTGCAAGGCGCCCACTTCCGGCAGCAGGCTGTCCAGGCGCGCCTGCGCCGCTTCCAGCAGCGCCTTGCGCGCCATCAGGCCGTCGCCGCCGGCTTCGGCGTGCAGGCAGAGGCTAGCGGCGTAAACGCGATGGCCTTCCGGCGTCAGCAGGCAGGCGCCTGCCGGCAGTTGCTCGCGCAGCGCTTGCGCCTGCTCCAGCGAATCAGCCAGGTAGATGCCGGCCAGCCAGTCTTGCAAGGCCGGCACAAAAGCGTCGGCGGCGCGCACTTGCTGCAATAAGGTCGGCCATGGACGCTCCGGCAGCCATTCGCTGCGGACGCCGCCGTCGGCCAACGCCAGCGCCGCCGGCGGCGGTTCTCCGGACAAGGCTGCGGCGCGCGCGGCCAGGCGCTCCCCTAGCGCCGCCTCCAGCGCCGGCTGCCATTTGGGCTCCACCTGCAGGCTTTGCCACAACTGCGGCGCATCGGCCAGGCCCTGGCGCTGCAACCATCCATCCAGTTGCTCGCTGGCCGCTTCACGCGCCAGCATGCCGGCCAGGGCGGCTGCCTCGGCCTCGGCGCGCGCCTGTTCGCCGCGCAGCGCGGCCAGTTGTTCGTCCAGCTTTTCGCGCTCTGCCGCCAGGTCGGCCTGCTTGGCCTCGTCGGCCACCAGCCGCGCCCGCACCGTGTCCAAGGCGCCGCGCGCGCGTTCGACCTCGGCGGCGGCGGCTTGCTGCTGCGCTTGATCCGGCAGATTCAGATCGCTAAGTTCACGCCGCAGCGCGTCCTCGCGGCTGGACAGCTGTTCCAGGCCACGGCGCAGATGCTCCAGTTTCTGGCGCGACAGGTCGCGGTCGCGGCTCAGATTGGCCTGCTGCGCGGTCAAGCCGTTCAAGTGTTGTTCGATGGCGCGGTATTCCGCCTCGGCGGTGGGCAGTTCGTCTGCGCCGTCCTCCAGCGTCATCTGCGCTTCTTCCAGCCGCATCTGCGCTTCTTCGCGCCGCGGCAGCCAGTCGTCCAGCTCCGCCGACACCTGGCCGCGGCCCTCGGCCAGCACTTGGCGCTCGGTGCGCACGCTGCCCAGTTCGCGGTCCACTCGGGCGCGGTTCTGCTCGCGGTGGCGCTGGGCTTCTTCCAGCCGCGCCAGCTGCGCATTGGCTTCGAACAAATGCTGTTGCGCTTCGTGCACTTCATCGCTGGCGGCGAAATGCCCTTCGCGCACGGTTTCGGATTCGGCCTCCAGATGAGTGACCGCAGCCTCCAGCGCCGCTTCCTCGGTTTCGATTCGTGCCAGTTCGGCGCGCGCCGCCGCCTCGTTGCGCGCCGCTTCTTCGCGCCGCGCCAAGGCCAGCAGGTTCTGCTTGTGGGTCAGCGCGCCGCGCAGGTCGTGATATTGGGCCGCCACTTCCGCCTGCTCGGACAGGCGCTCCACCTGACGCTCCAGCTCTTGTTGCAAGTCGGCGATGCGTTCCAGATTGGCGCGGGTGTCGGCGATGCGGTGTTCGGTCTCACGGCGGCGTTCCTTGTACTTGGACACGCCGGCGGCTTCTTCCAGATAGGCGCGCAGTTCTTCCGGCCGCGCTTCGATGATGCGCGAGATCATGCCCTGCTCGATCACCGCGTAACCGCGCGCGCCGACACCGGTGCCGAGGAACAGGTCGGTGATGTCGCGGCGACGCACCTGCTGGTTGTTGATGAAGTAGCTGGATTCGCCCTGGCGGGTCAGCACTCGCTTGATCGCCACTTCCGCGTACTGGCCCCAGGCGCCGGTAAGCGCGCCGTCGCCGTTGTCGAACACCAGTTCCACCGAGGCGCGGCTGACCGGCTTGCGCGTGGACGAGCCGTTGAAGATCACGTCCTGCATCGATTCGCCGCGCAACTGCTTGGCCGAGGATTCGCCCAATACCCAGCGCACCGCGTCTATCACATTGGACTTGCCGCAGCCATTGGGGCCGATCACCGCCACCAGTTGGCCGGGCACGGCAATGCTGGTGGGGTCGACGAATGACTTGAAACCGGCAAGCTTGATGTGGGTGAGACGCAAAATGTCCTCGCAATGGCAGGGCGAAAATCGGCATTTTAGCAGTTGCCCGCTCCGGCTGCGCGTCGCGCGCGGGCCTGTTGCGCGTCGCGCAGCCGCATCTACCCAGCCAGCCCACTTATGCCATAATGGCCGCATGGAACCGCTATCGTTGTCCAATCACTTCTTGATCGCCATGCCCAATATGGCGGACCCGCTGTTCTCGCGCTCGCTGGTGTATCTATGCGAGCACGGCGAGCACGGCTCCATGGGCCTGATCATCAACAAGCCTTCCGGCATCGCCATGGCGCAGCTGTTCGACCAGATCGACCTGCCATTGGACGGTGAATCGCTGCGCGCCGAGCCCATCTACTTCGGCGGCCCGGTGCAACCGGATCGCGGCTTCGTGCTGCACATGCCGGTGGGCAATTGGCAATCCAGCCTACTGGTCACCGACGATATCGCGCTGACCACGTCCAAGGATGTGCTGATAGCGGTATCCGAGGATCACAATCAGCCGGAACGCATGCTGATCACGCTGGGCTATTCCGGCTGGAGCGCCGGCCAGCTGGAGCAGGAAATCGCCGACAACGGCTGGCTGACGGTGCCGGCGCGTCCGGACATCATCTTCGGCCTGCCTTGCGAAGAACGCTACGACGCCGCGATGGCGCTGCTGGGCTTCGATCCCTCGCTGTTGTCCACGGATGTCGGCCATGCCTGAAGGCTGCGCACTGGCATTCGACTTTGGCGAGCGCCGCATCGGCGTCGCCGTTGGGGACACCATCGTGGGCATTCCCCATCCGCTCATCACCATAGACACCGAAATCAACGATGCGCGCTTCGCCGCCATCGCCGCCTTGATCGCGGAATGGCAGCCGGCTCAGCTGGTGGTGGGGCTGCCCATGCATATCGACGGCACCGAGCACCAGATGACGCAGTTGGCGCGCCGCTTCGCCAACCGGCTGAAGGGCCGCTACGGTCTGCCGGTGTGGCTGGTGGATGAGCGGCTGACCTCGGTGGTGGCCGAATCCATGCTGGAAGAAGCCGGCGTGCGCGGCCGCAAGCAGAAGCCGGCGCTGGACCAGGTGGCGGCCCAGGCCATCCTGCTGACCTGGTTCGAGCACCCCGGCCACGCGGTCTGAACCCGATGAGATTATCGCCGCAAGCCCGGCTCAGCGCGCTGATGCTGGCCTTCCTGGCCAGCCTGCTGGGCCTGATCGCCATCCTGCTGACGCCGCATCAGCTGCGGGAATGGCGCAATGCGCCAGGCCATGTCGAAAGCAGCCGCATGCTGGTGGTGTCCAGCGCCGAACACCCGGACCAATTCTACTGGCAGCCCTATGTGCAATACCTGTACACGGTGCGCGGCCAGGTCTACCACAGCGACCGGCTGTTCGCCGTCGACAAGGCCCTGCCCGGCGACCGCAGCAACGCCGACGATCTGACCCGGCGCTTCCCCGCCGGCAAGGCGATCACCGTCTACTACAATCCGCGCAGCCCGGCCGAATCGGTGCTGATCAAGGGCGGCGACAGCGATATCGGCAGCGCCAAATTCATCCTGGCGGCGCTGAGCGCGCTGTTCGGCTGGGCGCTGCTGTACCGGCTGCGCGCGCGGCTGCCGCTGCCGCGCCGGCGCATTCAACGCGGCGCGCGCGTCCCATGAGCGAGAAAGTCATCGCCCTGCTGCTGATCGCCATCGGAGCGGCCATTTCCATCTATCTATGGCAGCAGTCTGCCAAGGCGCAGCAAGCCGCCAGTTGGCCCAGCACGGCCGGCAAGATCGTCTCCAGCGAAGTGGACTGGCGCCAGATGCGCGGCGGCGACAGCTCGGACCGCAAGGAGTACCGCGCCATCGTGCGCTATGAATACCTGGTGGCCGGCAGCGTCCACCACGCGCAGCAACTGCGCTTCCCCAACCCCGGCTACGGCGGCAGCGAGCAGCAGGCACGGGACATCGTTCAGCGTTATCCGGCCGGCCAGGCCGTGCAGGTGTTCTACAACCCGCAGAATCCCGAAGAAGCCTGCCTGGAGCCGGGCAAGCACTGGACGGTGTGGCTGGGCCAGGCCATGGCCGCGCTGATCGCCCTCATCGGCCTGTTCTGGCTGCGCCGCTGAGCCGCAATATCTGGCAATACTTTAGCCATGGCGCGGAACGCCGCGCGGCGGCTATAACTCAGTCAGTTCCCGTCTCCATCTGGATTCGTCATGAGCAGCACCATCACCCAAGCCGCGCAGATCTCGCTGGCCAGCGCCGCCTTGCTCAATGGCGGCGTCGCGCCCTCGCCGGTGCAGCAGTCGGCGCAAGCTTCGCCGGAACTGACGGTCCAGGCCGCGCAGCTGGCGGCGGACGCCAGCGCCATCGTGACACTGGGCGGCGCCAGCGCTAGCGACCCCAGCTATAACGCGGCCGGCTTGCTCAACAGCTTCACCCAGGCCGGTACCCTGCAAGGCGGCCTGCTCAGCGTCGGCAACGGCGGCAACGCCGCGGATACCGCGCAGCAAAGCAGCGATCAGCAAGTGGTCGGCCAGTTGCTGGGCGGCGGCAGTAGCAGCAGCGCCGGCCTCAGCAATGCCTGGGCCTCGGTATTGCGCAGCAATCCCGAACTCGCCGGCCAGGCGATGCAAAGCAATCTCGACAGCGGCATCATCGACACCCTGGCCTGAGCCCCCCCTCGCGTTCCGCCGGACTTGCCCGCGCGGCATCCACCCCGTCTCTGCCATTTGACCGCCGTCGGGCGCTGCTCGCGCTTACCAGCCAAGATAAACAATTAAAAAACCGTTATTGATTATGCGAAATATATAGTGTTTAATTTTTATAATAGCTACTGATAGCCACTGACAAAAAATGACATTGCCGTCACAATGTCGCCCCATCTGAAACTCCTCGCCGCCTAGCCGATGCCTCGCGCGCTGCCGATACTGCTATTGCTGTGCCTGTTCTTCGCCGCCCATGCGGCGCAAGCCGGCTTTCGTCCGTTCAGCGAACGGGACGCCAGCGCTTTTTGCAGCGCTGACGCCAGCCTGGGCATAGAACAGATTTCCAGCCCCGACTGGCAAGCGCGCTTCCAGCCGCTGCCAGACGGCAAGCTGGCGCGCGGCTATGGCCACGATACGTGCTGGCTGCGGCTAAAGCTGCAGGGTTTGCCTCCGCAGCCCTGGCTGGAGCTGATTCCCAGCTATCTGGCGCGCTTGAGCCTGTATCAGCCCTTGCCGGGCGGCGGCTGGCAGCGCAAGGACATCGGTTCCTGGCTGCCGGTGTCCACCATGGAGCTTCCGCTGAGCACCGCCGGTTTTTCGCTGCAGCCGCGCGAGCAAACCGTCTTCATCAAAGTCCAGTCGCTGACGCTGAACGCGCAACCGCGCCTGTGGAGCGAACCTGAGCTGGTCGCTCATCACAATGAGCGCCTGCTGCAGCTGGGCTTGATCTACGGCTATATGCTGACCATGGTGCTGATTGCGCTGGCGGCCTGGCTGATCATCCGCCAAGTGCAGCACGCCAAGCTGTTCGGCTACATCCTGGCGGTGGCCTGCCACCGCTTCGCCACCGACGGCATGGCCAGGCTGCTGCTGTTCCCGGAGCAGCCCAAGATCGCGCTGCTGTGCAACTACATCGGCCTGGGCGCCGCCGTCATCTTCGGCTGCGCCTACTTCGCCCAATTGCTGGGACTGAAGGACGGCCATCCACGCACTTACCGCCTGTACCAGCTGCAGGCGGCCACCGGCGCCGCCACCATCGCCTGCGCGCTGTTCTGGCCCTACGGCCTGGCTTACAGCATCCCGCTCACCCTGTACGCCATCATCGTCATCAATTTGTTGAGCATGCCGATCTGCTGGCGGCTGTGGCAGCGCAACGGCGGCGGCGACCGCCTGATCGCGCTGCACTTGCCCACCAATCTGGCACTCAATATTCCCGCGCTGTTATTGCACCTGGGCCACATCCCTTATCAATCCTGGATTCAGGAATACGGCCGTCTGGCGGACCTGCCACCCATCACCCTGCTCTACATCGGCCTGTTCCTGCGCATGCGCACGCTGGAACGCGAGCGCATCGAGGCCTTGCACCAGGCCAGCCAGGCCCAGGCCGACAGCCAGCGCCAGCGCGAGGCGCGCGAGGAGCAGGCCGATCTGCTGGCGATGATCACCCATGAAATCCGCACCCCGGTGGCCATCATAGACGCCGCCAGCAGCAGCTTGCGCCTGTTGGAGGAGGATGAGCCGGCGCAAGCGGTGCAGGCCCAGCGCCAAGCCCGCCACGAACGCATCCAGCGCGCGCTGCAGCGCATGCAGGAATTGATGCTGCTGGCGGAACAGCACGGCCGCGCCGGCGTGGTCGACGCCGGCCTGCACAGCCAGTCACTGGATTTGCTGGAACTGACCCGGCAGACGCTGGAACACCTGGAAGCCGGCACCCAAGGCCGCTTCTGGCTGCAAAGCGGCGGGCCGAGCATGCCGCTGTGCGGCGACGCGCAACTGCTGTCTGTGCTGTTGCAAAACTTGATGGAAAACGCCTTGAAGTACGCGCATCCGGACACGCCTATCCAGATCGGCATCCACCATCGCGGCGATCACATCGTCTGGCAAATCAGCGATCACGGCCCCGGCATCGCCCCAGGCCAGGAAGAAGCGATCTTCCAGCGCTTCACCCGGCTGGCGGAAACCAGCAACCGCCCTGGCCTGGGCCTGGGCCTGCACTTGGCGCGGCGCATCGCCGTCCAGCACGGCGGCGAACTAGGCCTGGACCCGCACTGGCCCCACGGCGCCAGCTTCATCTTGCATCTACCGAAAGCCGTTCATGATCAATATAGCCTTGCTTGAAGACAATCCGGACTTGCGCGAGGAACTACTGTTCCAGCTCGGCCGCAGCGGCTATCAAGCCGCCGGCTTCGCCTGCGGCCAGGACCTGGAGCGCCATCTGGCCGAACACCCCTGCCGCTTGCTAATCCTGGATCTGGGCCTGCCCGATGTGGACGGCCTGGAGCTGAGCCGGCGGCTGCGCGCCAGCCATCCCGGCCTGGGCCAGGTCATGCTCACCGCGCGCGGCGCGCTGGACGACAAGGTGCAGGGGCTGCAGCAAGGTGCCGACGCCTATCTGGTCAAGCCGACGCCGCTGCCGGAACTGCTGGCCACACTGGCCAGCGTGCTGCGGCGGCTGGACGGCAACGCTCCCGCCCGCTCCGCGGGCTGGCGCTACCATGCCGCCAACCGCATGCTGACCGCGCCCAACGGCCAGCAATTGCACCTGACCCACGCCGAACACCAGGTGCTGGCCACCATGTTGCGGCGGGCGCCGGAGCCGGCCCACCGCCGCGAGCTGGCCGAGGCGCTGGGCGCCAATTATCTGCATTACGACGAACGCCGGCTGGAAACCCTGATCAGCCGCCTGCGGCGCAAGCTCAGCGGCATCGCGCCGCAACACAATCCCATTCTTGCCGCCAGGGGCGTGGGCTATGGTTTCAGCGAACCCTGCCAGCCGCTTTGAGGCGGCAAAAAAAAGCGCGGCCCGCAATGGGCCGCGCTTGGGCGAACAAGAATGGACTCAGGCTCAACGGCGGCCGGACTTCTTGCTGTCCCGCTCCTGCTGCCGGGCTTCGCGCTCGGCGGCGCGGATGGCGGCCAATTCCTTGGCGCGCTTTTCCCAGGCCAGCCATTCTTCCGGCCGTTCCAGCGTGATGCGGCCGATATTGCCGTCGCGAAAATCGGTCAGCACGAGCTCGGCGGCCTTCTGCACATTGATCTTGCCGCCGGACTGAACCGCGCCGCGCTTGCGGCCTATCATTTCCAGCACCTGCCAATCCTGCAGGCCGGCGATGTCGTCCAGCTTGTAACGGGCGCTCAATTCCGGCACATAGTGCTGTATCAGATACTTGAGCAACTCCAGCGTCACTTCCTCTTCGTCCATCGCATTGCGCCCCACCGCGCCGCTGGCCGCCAGATTGTAGCCACCCTCTTCCACCTCGATCTTGGGCCACAACATGCCCGGGGTGTCGAACAGCTCGACATCGTCGGCCAGGATGATGCGCTGCTCGTTCTTGGTGACGCCGGGCATATTGCCGGTCTTGGCCACCTTGCGGCTGCTCATGCTATTGATCAGCGTGGACTTGCCCACATTGGGAATGCCGCAGATCAACACCCGCAGCGGCTTTTCCAGGCCGCCGCGCGTCGGCGCCAGTTCACGACAGGCCGCCACCAGCTTTTGCGCCGGCGCGCGCTCGCCGGCGTCCATGCCCAGCGCCTGGGTGTTTTTCTTGGCGCGATACCACTCCAGCCATTGCTGGGTGGCGGCGGCGTCGGCCAAGTCCTGCTTGTTCAGAATCATCAGCCGCGGCTTACCCTTGGCCATGCGCGCCAGCATGGGATTGGCGCTGGAAGCAGGTAGCCGCGCGTCCAGCATCTCGATGACCACGTCGATGTCTTTCAATCGCTCGGCCACGTCCTTGCGGGCCTTGTTCATATGGCCGGGGAACCATTGGATTGCCATGCTTCAGCGCTTTCTTATCGGATCAAGTAGATAGGTTAGGCCATTATGGTCCAGCTCCTGCATCAATTGCAGCAGACGGCCAATCTCGCCGGGTGGAAAGCCTTCGCGGGCGAACCAGTTCAGATAGTTGCCGGGCAAATCGCAGATCAGCGTGCCCTTGTGTTTGCCAAACGGCATGGCCCGGGTCACCAGGCTTTGCAAATCATCGGCTTGCATTGCGCCCCTCGTTCAAACAGCTTGCGCATTGTGCCAAAACCGCGGCGCGCTGGCCATGCCCGCGCCCCTGGCTTGACATGGCGCAAGCGCCAGCCGGGTTTTGCTGGGGGCGGTCAGGCGCGGGGTTTAGCATATAGGCGGCCTTCAAAAACCAGCGGCGCGCCAGCCGCCTATTTTCCGGTTCGCGCAGAACCTTTTCGGGCGCCGGGCATTGCATATGCCCGCGCCCGCTCTTTTTGTCCAGCGGACACTCACTCCGGCATCGGCTTGCCGTCGTTGAAATTCAGGAAACCGCGCACGATGCGGTAGACATACCATACCCAAGTGGCGCCCAGGATCACGAAACCCACCAGGATCCAGGCCAGCGCCACGCCCAGCACCGTGCCGAGCAAGGCCCACCAGAAGGTACGGATCTGCCAGTTGAAATGGCTTTCATAACGCGTGCCGCGCACATCGTCGCGCTTGACGTAGTTGATGATGACCGCCACCAAGCCGGTCAGGCCGACAAACAGACTCACCGCCTGCAGGATATAGACCACCAGGGTCAGATTATTCAGTTTGCGTTCGTCTTCTTGCGTGATCACTTCCAGCGACATCTTGCCTCCCCGGCTCAAAATTCATGCGAAACAATTATCAAGATACTCTAGCCAGCAAGGCTTGCAAGCGCCGCTCGCAATGCCGCGCCAGCCTGACCCTGCCACCCGCCAGCGACAGCGCCACTTCGGCGCTGCGGCTCCAGGCCTGCAGGCAAAGCTCGCCACCGGCGTCCGCCACCAGGATGGGCAGCGCCGGCGTGAACGGCAGTCCGGCTTGTTCCGACCATGCGCGACAGCGTCGGTTCGCCAGATCCAGCCGGGAAAACACCTCCACCGTCACCAACACATGGCTGAGCCCCAGCAGCAGGATACGCGCCGCCAGCCAGTCCGCCGCGTCGGCCAGCCGCGCCGGCGTTGCGCCACCCTGCTCGCGCCAGCGCTGCGCCGCCAGCAACATGGCCATCGCGCGCAGTTGCGGCAGCTGGCTTTCCAGCACATCGCCGGACTGGCGCGCGGCGCTGATCGGCGCCGCATCCGGCGCCGGGTGGTTGGCGAAGCGCTCGCCGTCGGTCAACACTCTGACCGGCACCGCATCGCTGGGGCATAGCAGGGACCAAGACTGGCGCGCGATTTGCGCGGCATCGCTGACTTCATTCATGGGACGGACCTCCTGGGGTCTGGCCTGGCTTCCGGAGGTCATGTATTTCGGGGAGGAAAAACAAATGCCGCCGGTAGCGCGGCGGCATTTATCGGGAATCTTGCTAGTGCTGGGTCAATCTTTCAGTTCACAGCCATCCCTTGGCGCCGCCGGTGTGCGGTACCAATAAAAATAGCTGTTGAAGAAGGCGAAAGATTGGGTCATGTCGACCATGCTGCCAACAATCGGCCCGGCTTGTCAAGAAAAACCCCGGAGCACGCTCCGGGGTTTCGCCAAATCATCCCGCTTACATATTGGGATAATTGGGGCCGCCGCCGCCCTCGGGCACGGTCCAGACGATGTTCTGGGTCGGGTCCTTGATGTCGCAGGTCTTGCAGTGCACGCAGTTCTGCGCGTTGATCTGCAGCTTGGGCTCGCCTTCTTCCCGACCGACGATCTCGTAGACCCCGGCCGGGCAGTAGCGCTGTTCCGGCGCGTCGTACTTGGCCAGGTTGAACTGCACCGGCACGCTGGCATCCTTCAGCTTCAGGTGCGGCGGCTGGTCCTCGCCATGGTTGGTGTTGGAGATGAACACCGAGGACAGGCGGTCGAAGGTCAGCACGCCGTCCGGCTTGGGATAGGCGATGGGCGTGCATTCGTCGGCCGGCTTCAGGCTTTGATGGTCAGCCTGGTGATGGCGCAGCGTCCACGGTGCCTTGCCGCGGAACAAAAAGGTGTCCAGCGCCGAATAAATCATCGCCGGCCACAGGCCCCAGCGGAAGGAGGGCCGGATATTGCGCACCCGGTGCAATTCCTCGTGCAGCCAGCTTTGCTTGAATTTCTGGCTGTAGGCGCTGGCTTCGCGCGCCGGCTGTTCCTCGCCCAGCAGCTCGAACACCGCCTCCGCCGCCAGCATCGCCGACTGCATCGCGGTATGGGTGCCCTTGATCTTGGGCACGTTGAGGAAACCGGCGGTATCGCCCACCAATAGGCCGCCGGGGAAGGTCAGCCGCGGCAGGCTTTGCAGGCCGCCCTCGGTCAGCGCGCGCGCGCCGTAGGACAGGCGGCGGCCGCCTTCGAACACCTTGCGGATGGCCGGATGGGTCTTGAAACGCTGGAATTCCTCGAACGGCGACAAATAAGGATTCTGGTAATCCAGGCCAATGACGTAGCCGACCACCACCTGGTTATTCTCCAGGTGATACATGAAGGAGCCGCCATAGGTGGCGGTATCCACCGGCCAACCCACGGTATGGGTGATGCTGCCCGGCTGATGCAGTTCCGGCTGCACCTCCCACAATTCCTTGATGCCGATGCCGTAGGTTTGCGGATCGGCGCCGTCGTGCAGACGGAAGCGCTCGAACAGCGTCTTGGTCAGCGAGCCCCTACAGCCTTCGGCGAAAATGGTCTGCTTGGCCCACAGTTCCATGCCCGGCTGCCAGGCGTCGGTTTTCTCGCCGTCCTTGCCTATGCCCATATCGCCGGTGGCCACGCCCTTGACCGAGCCGTCCTCGTGATAGAGCACTTCGGCGGCGGCGAAACCAGGGTAGATTTCCACGCCCAGTTCTTCGGCCTGCTGGCCGAGCCAGCGACAGAAGTTGCCGAGACTGACGATGTAGTTGCCGTGATTGTGCATCTGCGGCGGCGTCGGCAGCTGGATGGATTCGGTTTCGGTCAGGAACAGGAAGCGGTCGGACTTGGCCTCGGTGTTCAGTGGCGCGCCTTTTTCCTTCCAGTCCGGAATCAGCTCATTGAGCACGCGCGGTTCGATCACCGCGCCGGACAGGATGTGGGCGCCGATTTCCGAGCCCTTCTCCAATAGACAGACGCTGACCTCCCGGCCTTGCTCCGCCGCCAGTTGCTTCAGGCGAATCGCCGCGGTCAGCCCGGAGGGCCCGCCGCCGACGATCACCACATCGTATTCCATGTAATCGCGTTCCACTGCATCTCCTTAATCGCGCGCCAGGTTCAAATCACCCCATATCGCATGCATGTTGCATGGCGCGCGATCAAAAATCAAACAACCGTTTAAAAACTGTCAGCCGCCCGCCCGCTGGGCCCGCGTCTGACTTCAATCTGTAAAGGCTCATCCTGTTGCAAATGCACATCGCGCTGCGGAAAGGGCAGTTCGATGCCGGCCTTGGCCAGCGCGCCGTCTATCATATGGCGCAGGTCGCTGGCCACCAGCACGGAATCGGCTTCGCCGATGTCCAGCCAATACTCCAGCTCGAACTCCAGCGCGTCGGCGCCGAAGTTGCTGAACAGCACCCGCGGCGGCGGCTCCTTGAGCACCACGCCATGGCGCTCCGCCTCCGCCAGCAATAGATTGCACACCTCGCGCGGCGGGCTGCCGTAAGCCACGCCGATGGCGATTTTCCGGCGAATCCGCCGGTTGCTGTAAGTCCAGTTGGTCACCGCGCTCTCCACAAAGGTGGAGTTGGGAATCAACGTCTCGATGCCGTCGCCGGCGCGCACCACCGAAGAGCGCAGCCCTATGCTGCTGACGGTGCCGCTGATGCCGCCGACCTGAACGAAATCGCCCACTTTCAGCGGCCGCTCCACCAGCAGCATCACCCCGCTGATCAGGTTCTTCAGCAGGTTCTGGGTGCCGAAGCCAATGCCGATCGCCAATGCGCCGCCAAGGAAGGCGAACACCGTCAACGGGATTTTGACCAGATTGAGCGCAAAGATCACCAACAGCGCGATCACGAACACATAGCTCCAGCGCCACCAGATATTGGCCGAGGCCTCGCTGACGCCCAGCCTACCCGTGGCCAAGCGCCGCAAGGCGCGCAGCAGCGCGGTGCTGGCGGCGTAGCCTATCAGTAACACCAGAATGGCGCCCAGGCTCTTGCCTATGGTCACGCTGCGGGTGGCCTGCACTTTCTGGCCGTTGATCTCCACGCTGTCGTCGGCGCTGAACAATTCATAATTCCACAGCGCCCGCGCCGCCTGCAACACACGCTCGCTCAAGCGGCGCGACACTTCCTGCGGCGTGCCCTCCGCCGGCGCGCCGACGTCGAACTCCTGCTGCAATAGCAAAATGCCGGTCAAGGCCGCCTGCACCGGCTGCTGGGCGGCGTTGACGATGTCCAGCCGCTGGCGCAGCAGCTGCAGCATCGCCAGCGCGTGGCCGCCGCCGCGATCCAGGCCGATGTCATGCTGCACATCCGCCATCTTGGCCATGGTCAGCTCCGCCTCTTTTTGCAGGTAGTCGCGCACCGCGCCCAATTCCTCGCCGGCCTGACGGCTGGCGCTGGCCACTTCGGCCAGATTGGCGGCCTTGCCGGCGTACAACTGGTAGCGGTACTCCCAGATACCGCCCTCCTGCGAGTTAGCCTCCTGGCGGATGCGCATCAGTTGCACCGCGAGGTCGCTATTGTCCAGAGCCTGGCGCTGCTCGACTGTGCGCTGGATCAAATCCTGTAACAGCGCGGCCTGCGCTGGTGCGTCCTTTTTCTGCTTCACGGCGCTCAGCTGCCGCTCCAACTCCTCCAGCTCGGCCTTGACCCGGCGGCGGCGCAGCTCATGCGCGCCCATTTCCCGCTCCAGGCGCAGGCGCTCCTCTCCCAGCCTCCGTTGCACTCCATCCAGCTCCGCCGGCTGGAAGCGGACCTGTTTGCCGATACCATCCAGTTGTCTCCGCCACAAGTCCAACTGCGCCTGCAAAGTCTGCTGGCGGATGCGCAGCACCTGCCCCAAGGCGTCGAACTGCAGCAATTCCGACGCGCTGATGTCGCGGCGCCAGCGCGCGCCCTCCATCCGCCAGCGCAGCGCTTCGGCCTCGCCGGCCGCGGCCCCTTCCAGTTGCTCTCGCGCCTGGCGCAGGCTTACCTCGTTGAGCTTGAGGCTGTTGCGCATCGCCTCTTGCATCTGCGACAACATCAGCTGCTGCGCCTGCTGGGTATCTTTTTCCCAGCCGCCGGTCTGCAGTCGGCTGCGCAAGCCCTCCACCAAGGACACCGGATAGGGGCCGGCTTGCGCGAAGCCGCTCCAGTTCCGCAAGGCCTCTTCGGCCTCGGCTTGCTGCCTCAGCCTCTGATCGCGTTCTCCCGCGAGATCCAGCTGCCAGGCGTAGGACGCCACCAAGCGTTCCAGCAAGGCGCGGCGAAACAACAGCTCGCCCGGGGTAACGCCGGCCGGCAGCTTGTCCAGCTTGATGGTTTCCAATTGATCCAGCGCCTGCTGCGCCTCGGCCAGCTTATCCACCACGCTGACCGCGGGCGCCGAAGCCATCGGCTTGGCCGCGGGCTTGGACGCAGCCGGCAAGGCGACGGGTTTGGACGCGGCCGGCAAGGCGGCGTAGGCCGCGGCGCAGGACAAGAGCCCGGCAAACAGGCAACAGACGGCAAAGAAGCGGCTCTTCACGCTAGGCATTTCATTGAACAAGCGGTGGACCTTGCCCCGGCTCAGACCGCCGGCGGCAACTCGACCGCGCATTTTCGCACGAATCCGCACGCGGCACCCAGACCCAAACCATGCCAAAGGCATTTATTTGCGTCAGATCACGCCCGCCCCGCGCAAGCGGGCAATGTCGTCGGCACCGTAGCCGGCCTTCTCCAGCAAGGCATCGGTGTGCTGGCCCAGCCGGGGCGGCGCGTCGCGATATTGCGGCGGCGTGTCCGACAGTTTGATCGGGCAGGCCACCAGCGGCACGGCCAGGCCATCCGGGCCTGGCAATTCAATCTGCATCTGACGGTGCCGGATTTGCGGATCGGCGAAGGCCTCGTCCACGGTATTGATCGGCCCGCAGGGCACGCCGGCCTGATCCAACCGCGCCAGCCAGGCGTCGCGCGGCTGGGCCAGGAAACCGGCGGCCAATAGCGGCACCAGTTCATCCCGGTGCGCGACGCGCTGCGGATTGCTGGCGAAGCGGGCATCATCGGCCAGTTCCGGCCTGCCGATCAACTCGCACACCGAGCGGAACTGACGATCGTTGCCGCAGGCCAGGATGAAGTGGCCGTCGCCGGCGCACTTGAACACCTGATAGGGCACGATATTGGGATGGGCGTTGCCCAGGCGCGGCGGCACCGCGCCGCCCACCAGCCAGTTCATATTGACGTTGGCCAGCATCGCCAGCGCGCAATCGAACAAGGCCATGTCGATATGCTGGCCGCGCCCGCTGCCTTGCCGCGCCCACAGCGCGGCCTGGATCGCGTTGGCGGCGTAGAGTCCGGTGAACAGGTCGGTGACCGCCACCCCCACCTTGTGCGGCTCGCCGTCGGCCGGGCCGGTGATGCTCATCAGGCCGGACATGCCCTGCACGATGTAGTCGTAGCCGGCCATCTGCGCGTACGGCCCATCCTGGCCGAAGCCGGTGACCGAGCAATACACCAGCCGCGGATTGAGTTCGGCCAGGCTGGCATAGTCCAGCCCATACTTGGCCAGCCCGCCCACCTTGTAGTTTTCGATCAGCACATCGGCGTCGGCGGCCAGCCGGCGGACAATTTCCTGCCCCTCCGGCTTGGCGATGTCCACGGTCAGCGATTTCTTGCCTCGGTTGGCGCACAGGAAATAGGCGGCGGTGCCGTCCGGCAAGCTGGGCGGCGCCCATTGCCGGGTATCGTCGCCGCAGCCCGGGCGTTCCACCTTGATCACTTCCGCGCCCAGATCGGCCAGCAACTGGCCGGTCCACGGCCCCGCCAATACCCTGGACAAATCCAATACCTTGATGCCTTCCAGCGCGCCCGTCATCTGCGTCTCCCGCTACATGCAGCCCATCGAAAAAAAAGCGGCCCGGCAAGCCGGGCCTCCAAGGACAGACAGGAATAACGGCGCGGCCGGCCTCCCGACCGCGCCGGCTTATCAGGCAAATGCCTGAATACCGGTCTGGGCTCGGCCCAGAATCAAGGCATGCACATCATGCGTGCCTTCGTAAGTGTTGACCGCCTCTAGGTTCATCACATGGCGGATCACATGAAATTCGTCGGCGATGCCGTTGCCGCCGTGCATATCGCGCGACAGCCGGGCGATGTCCAGCGCCTTGCCGCAGTTGTTGCGCTTGATCAGCGAGATCATTTCCGGCGCGGCCTTGCCTTCGTCCATCAGCCGTCCCACGCGCAGCGCCGCGTGCAGGCCCAGCGTGATCTCGGTCTGCATATTGGCCAGTTTCAGCTGGATCAATTGATTGGCGGCCAGCGGACGGCCGAACTGCTTGCGGTCCAGCGTGTACTGGCGCGCCGCGTGCCAGCAAAATTCGGCGGCGCCCAGCGCGCCCCAGGCAATGCCGTAGCGCGCCTTGTTCAGGCAGCCGAACGGCCCTTTCAAGCCCTTGACGCCGGGCAGGATGGCGTCTTCCGGCACCAGCACGTCGTCCATCACGATCTCGCCGGTAATGGAGGCGCGCAGCGAGAACTTGCCGTGGATCTTGGGCGCGGACAGTCCGGCCATGCCCTTCTCCAGCACAAAGCCGCGGATTTCGTCCTCGTCGTCCTTGGCCCAGACCACGAACACATCGGCCTGCGGGCTGTTGGTGATCCACATCTTGCTGCCATTGAGCAGATAGCCGCCGTCCACTTTGCGCGCCCGCGTCTTCATGCTGGCCGGGTCAGAGCCGGAATCCGGCTCGGTCAGGCCGAAACAGCCCAGCCATTCGCCGCTGGCCAGCCGCGGCAGGTATTTATCCTTCTGCGCGTCCGAGCCGTAGGCCCAGATCGGATGCATCACCAAGCTGGACTGCACGCTCATCGCCGAACGGTAGCCGGAATCCACCCGCTCCACTTCACGCGCCACTAGGCCGTAGGCCACGTGGCTGAGGCCGGCGCAGCCATAGCCTTCGATGGTGCAGCCCAGCAGGCCGAGCTCGCCCATCTCGTTGATGATTTCGCGATCGAAGCGCTCTTCGCGATTGGCGCTCAACACCCGTGGAAACAGCTTGTCCTGACAGTAGTCATGAGCGCTCTGCTGCACCATGCGTTCTTCTTCACTCAGGCATTCGGCCAAAAGCAAAGGATCGTCCCAGCTGAACGGCGCGCGACTGGAGGGGGCTGCCATAGTTTCTGTCTCCGCGTTACTTGTTCCGCATTGCGGAACTTGGTTTCACATTGCAGAATAGACTAAAACACCGTCTGGACGGATGTAAAGCGATTTTGCGAAACTCGACGCCCGCCAGCGATACTCACCCCAATTGAGGCTGACAAAACAAGATGGATTCAATGGATTTGGAAACGGACAAGGACCGGCTGTTCGTCACCGCGCTAGCGCGCGGGCTGGAGGTATTGGCGGCATTCCGCCCCGGCGAACTGGCGCTGTCCAACCAAGAACTGGCCAAGCGTACCGGCCTGCCCAAGTCAACGGTGTCGCGTTTGAGCTACACCCTGACCCGGCTGGGCTATCTGGCTCAGGACGAGGACAACGGCCGCTATCGGCTGGGGCTGGCGGTGCTGGCCCTGGGCTCCACGGTTCTATCCAGCTACGACATTCGCCAGATCGCCGGGCCGCTGATGCGCGAGTTCGCGCAGGAGCAAGGCATGTCCATCAGTCTGGCGCTGCGCGACGGCAGCGACATGGTGTATCTGGAAACCTGCCGCAGCCCGGCACGCATTTCTGTGCAGCTGACGGTGGGCTCGCGGGTGCCGCTGGCCACCACCGCCATCGGCCGCGCGTATTACGCCGGCTTGCCGGCGGAGGAACAGCTCAAGCTGCAAGCGCTGCTGGCCGCGCGTTACGGCGCGGAATGGAAGGAAATAGGCGCGCGCCTGGAGGAGGCCCGCCAAGCCTATCTGCGCCAGGGTTATTCAGCGTCTTTCGGAGAATACGAACCGGATGTGATGGCCGTGGGCGTGCACCTGGCCGTGCCCGGCCAGGCGCCGATGGCCTTGAACGCCAGCGGGCCGGCCTTCGCGCTGGATGAAGACGCGATGCGCGCGCGCATCGCGCCGGCGTTGAAGGCCTTGCGCCAGCGGCTGGCGCCGCTGGGCTGAGCGCGCGGCTCCGTTCGCCGGGCTCAGGCGGACTGAATGTAATGGACCAGGTGATTGATCACCTGCTCCTGCTCTTCTATGGTGGCGCGCACCAGATCGCCGATGGACAGCATGCCCATCACCTCGCGGCCTTCCAGCACCGGCAGGTGGCGAATGCGCTTTTCCGTCATCAGCGCCATGCAGTCGTCCAAGGTCTGGCTGGGCGTCACGTAGACCACGCGGCTGGTCATGATGTCGCGCACCTTGGTGCCGGCCGAGGTACGGCCCTGCAACACGATGCGCCGCGCATAATCGCGCTCGGAGAAGATGCCGATGATGCCGCCCTCCTCCATCACCAGCACCGCGCCGATATCGTTTTCCGCCATCACCTGCAGCGCCTGAAACACCGTGCTGTCCGGCGTCACGTAGACCAGAGCCCGATTTGGCTTGCTGTCCAACAACTGTCTTACCGTTTGCATGCATGTCCCCTTATCAAACCGGCACGCCGGCGCTGCAAGATGCTGCGCTCGGCCCACGGCGACGCGGGCAAGCGCCCACTTATCCACTATAGTGCCGCCCGCGGAGCCTGTTCAAGCTTCCGCGAACCGGCGCGCCGCAAGGCGATAACGGCTGATGCGGCACCCGCCGCCCCCGTCGTCAGGCCCGGATCATGGTGCCGACGCCGGCATCGGTCAGGATTTCCAGCAGCAGCGCGTGCGGCACACGGCCATCGATGATGTGCACCGCGTTGACGCCGTTGCGCGCGGCATCCAGCGCCGAACTGATCTTGGGCAACATGCCGCCGTGGATGGTGCCATCGGCGAACAGTCCGTCCACCTGCTGCGCAGACAAGCCAGTCAACAGCTTGCCGTTCTTGTCCAGCACGCCGGGGGTATTGGTCATCAGCACCAGTTTTTCCGCGCCCAGGGTTTCCGCCAGCTTTCCTGCCACCAGGTCGGCATTGATATTGTAGGCCTCGCCGTCTTCGCCGACGCCGATCGGCGCCACCACCGGGATGAAGTCCTGACTGTCCAGCAAGGACACCAGCGCCGGATCGATGCTGGAGATTTCGCCCACTTGGCCGATGTCGATCTCGTCGTCGGTTTCTGATTTCAAATACATCTTGCTGGCGCGGATGAAATGCCCGTCCTTGCCGGTCAGGCCGACGGCCTTGCCGCCGTGCTTATTGATCAGCGACACGATTTCCTTGTTCACCAGGCCGCCCAGCACCATTTCCACCAAGTCCATGGTGTCGGAGTCTGTAACGCGCATGCCCTGGATGAACTCGCCCTGCTTGCCGACGCGGCTCAACAGTTCATTGATTTGCGGGCCACCACCATGCACCACCACTGGATTGATGCCCACCAGCTTCAGCATCACCACGTCCTTGGCGAAGCCTTCTTTCAAGGCCGCGTCCGTCATCGCGTTGCCACCGTACTTGATCACCAGGGTCTTGCCGGAAAAACGGCGGATATAAGGCAGGGCTTCGGCAAGTATCAGGGCTTTTTCTGCTGCATCGGTCGGCACGGCATTCTCCATGGTTGCGCCCGGCCGCTGCCGGCCGGACGAAAAACGATTCTGATCTGTTGCATTTTAATCAAGCCGATTAATGAACTGTGATTTATTAATTGCAGAACAGCGGCATTCTGCCCTACAGTCCAAAACATTAATGAACCAAGATTCAGCTATACAAACATGGCACAAGCTCCCTCCTCGCGCTGGCAGCGCAAAAAAGACGCGCGTCCCAGCGAAATCCTGGATGCAGCACTGGCCTTATTCGTTGAGAAAGGCTTCAGCGCCACCAAGATGGAAGACATCGCCCGCGCGGCCGGCGTGACCAAGGGCACGCCCTATCTGTACTTCCAGAACAAGGAAGACATCTTCAAGGCCATGGTGCTCCACCATCTGTCCAGCCGTCTCGGCGCCTTCGTCGAGCTGGAGCAACAGCATCAGGGCCCAGTGGGCGAGTTGCTGCAAATCCTGTTGCTCAAATGGTGGGACGAGGTGGGCGCCACGCCAGCCGCCGGCCTGTGCAAGCTGGCGATAGCCGAGGCCACCAATTTTCCGGAGCTGGCGCAGTTCTACACCAATGAAGTGATCTCGCCCTGTCTGAGCATGGTCGAGCACATTCTGCGCCGCGGCATGGACAGCGGCGAGTTTCGGCCGCTGCCCATCGCCAGCAGCTGCGACGCCCTGCTGGCGCCGCTGGTGATGGCGATGACCTGGGCGCATTCCTTCGCCAAGGTGGTGCCCGAAACCTGCGGCTATTCGCATCACCATTCCCGCGAACACCTGAGCGAAGCCTTGCAGCTGGTGCTGCAAGGCCTGAAGAATCCTTGCTACGAGAACTGACATGAGAACTGCAGCTCACTGCCTCTGGCTGACCATCGCCAGCCTGACTCTCGCCGCCTGCGGCAAGCCGGAAGCCCCGCCCGAAGCGCCGCGCCCGGTGCGTTATGTGGTGGCCGGTCAAACCGCCCAACAGCAGGGCGACAGCTACGCAGGCGAAATCCGCGCCCGCCACGAAACCAATCTGGCCTTCCGCGTGGCCGGCAAGGTGGTGGCCAAGCTGGCCAATAGCGGTGATCGAGTGAAGAAGGGCCAGGTGCTGGCGCGACTGGACCCCAGCGACTACGCGCTGGACCTGTCCGCCAAGCAGGCGCAGCTGGCGGCGGCGCAATCCGATCTCGGCCAGCAGGAACTGAATCTGAAACGCTACCGCGAGCTGTTGGCCAAGCAGTTTGTCAGCCAGTCCCAGGTGGACGGCCAGCAGAACGCGGTCAACGCCGCGCGCGCCAAGGTGGACCAGGCCAAGGCGCAACTGGCGGCCAGCCGCAACCAGACCGGCTACACCAACCTGGTGGCCGATGCCGACGGCGTGCTGAGCCAGATGGTGGCCGAACCCGGCCTGGTCGTGGCCGCTGGCCAGGCGATGGCGCGGCTATCGCAGGATGGCGCGCGCGAAGCCGCGATCCAAGTGCCGGAGAACGCGCTGGACAAGGTGCGTCACGCCCGGCAGTTCCAGATCAGGCTATGGAACGGCGGCACGCCGCTGACGGGGACGCTGCGCGAACTGGCGGCGGACGCCGACCCGGCCACGCGCACTTATCCTGCACGCATCGCCATCGACGGCGACTCCAGCCGGCTGCAGCTGGGCATGACCGCCAGCGCGGCCTTGCCGGACGCGGCCGCGGCGCAGCTGCGGCTGCCGCTGACCGCGCTGCTGGACGAGCAGGGCCGGCATTATGTCTGGCTGATCGGCGCCGCCGGCAAGGTGACGCGCCGCGCGGTGACGGTCAGCCGCATCGACGCCGAGTCCGCCACCCTGTCCCAGGGCGTGCAGCCGGGCGACAAGATCGTCACCGCCGGCATCCATCTGCTGCGCGACGGCCAGTCCGTGAAACTGCTGGAGCGCTGAGACCGCGATGAAGAAACTGAATCTGTCGGAATGGGCGCTGCGCCACCAGTCGCTGGTGCGCTACCTGATGGTGATGCTGATGCTGGCCGGGGTCTGGGCCTATACCCAGCTGGGCCAGAAGGAAGATCCGGAATTCACCTTCAAGGCCATGCTGGTGCAAGCCTACTGGCCAGGCGCCAGCACGCTGGAAATGGAGCAGCAGGTCACCAACAAGCTGGAGGAGAAACTGCAGGAAATGGGCGAGATCGACTTCGTCCAGAGCTATACCAAGCCCGGCGAAAGCCTGCTGCTGATTTCGCTGCGCGAGGACGTGCCGCCCAAGAATGTTCAACAGCTGTGGTACCAGGTGCGCAAGAAGATAAGCGATATGCGCGCCAGCCTGCCCGCCGAGACCCAGGGGCCGTTCTTCAACGACGAGTTCGGCGACACCTTCGGCAATATCTACGCCTTCGCCGGCGACGGCTTCAGCTATGAAGAGCTGCGCCAATACCTGGAGGACGCCAAGCGCGAGGTCCTGCGCGTGCCGGACGTGGCCAAGGTCAGCCTGCTGGGCGTGCAGGAACAGCGGGTCTATGTGGACCTCTCCAGCGCCAAGCTGGCCTCGTTGGGCCTGGACACCAGCGCGATCTGGAAAGCGCTGCAGCAACAGAACGCGATGATGCCCTCCGGCGTGTTCGAAACCGCCAGCGACCGCATCTGGGTGCGTCCCACCGGCAATTACCGCAGCGTGGACGCGATCGCCGCCACGCCGGTAACCGTCAACGGCAAGACCTTCCGCCTGGGCGACATCGCCGCGGTCAGCCGCGGCTATGTCGACCCGCCGCAAAACACCATGCGCTTCAACGGCAAGCCGGTGCTGGGCATGGCCATCACCATGAAAAGTGGCGGCGATGTGCTGCGCCTGGGCAATAATCTGAGCGCCACGATGCGGGAGATCCAGTCCAAGCTGCCGGTGGGCGTGGAAATCCACTCGGTGTCCGATCAGCCCAAGGTGGTCAAGAACGCGGTCAGCGAATTCATGCGCTCGCTGGTGGAGGCGGTGGTGATCGTGCTGGCGGTCAGCTTCTTCAGCCTGGGCCTGCGCACCGGCATCGTGGTGGCGCTGTCCATTCCGCTGGTGCTGGCGATGACTTTTCTGGCGATGTATTTCTTCAACATCGACCTGCAGCGCATTTCGCTGGGCTCGCTGATCATCGCGCTGGGCCTGCTGGTGGACGACGCCATCATCGCGGTGGAAATGATGGCGCTGAAACTGGAGCAGGGCTGGAGCAAATTCCAGGCCGCCACCTTCGCCTACACCAGCACCGCCTTCCCGATGCTGACCGGCACCCTGATCACCGCCGCCACCTTCCTGCCGGTGGGCATCGCCAAGTCCAATGCCGGCGAGTATGTGTTCAGCCTGTTCGCCGTGGTCGGCATCGCGCTGGTGCTGTCCTGGATCGTCGCGGTGGTGTTCACCCCCTATCTGGGCTACAAGCTGCTGCCGGAAAACCTGCAGCAGCACGAGGCGCACGATGTCTACGACAAGCCGTTCTACCGCCGCTTCCGCCGGGTGGTGGAATGGTGCCTGGAACGGCGCAAGACCGTGATCGCGCTGACCCTGGCCGCCTTCGTGCTGTCCCTGCTCGCCTTCAAGCTGTTGGTGGCGCAACAGTTCTTCCCCTCCTCCAACCGCCCGGAACTGATGGTGGACATGTGGCTGCCGCGCGGCGCCAGCTATCAGGCCACCGAAGCCGAAGTGAAAAAGCTGGAGGCGCTGCTGGCGCGCGACAAGGACATCGTCAGCGTCACCAGCTATGTCGGCAGCGGCAGCCCTCGCTTCTACCTGCCGCTGGACCAGCAGCTACAACACCTGAACTACGCCCAGCTGATGCTGATGACCCGCGACGAGCATGTGCGCGAACATGTGAAGAAACGGCTGGAGAAGCTGTTCGACAACGACTTCCCCAATGTGCGCGGCCGGGTGATCCGGCTGGAGAATGGCCCGCCGGTAGGCTATGCGGTGCAGTTCCGGGTGATGGGCGAAGACCACGCCAAGGTGCGCGCCATCGCCGCCCAGGTGGAAGCGCTGATGCGCGCGCATCCGTCCACCCGCCAGGTCAACATCAACTGGGGCGAACAGGTGAAGGCGCTGCGCATCCGCATCGACCAGGACAAGGCGCGCGCGCTCGGCCTGTCCTCGCAGCAATTGTCGCAGCAGTTGCAGATGCTGATCTCCGGCGCCACCATCAGCAGCTTCCGCGAGGATGACCAGGCCATCGCCATCGTCGCGCGGCTAAACCCGGACGAGCGCAAGAATGTGGCCGGACTGGGCAATCTGATGATACAAACCGGCAGCGGCCGCTTCGTGGCGGTGTCCCAGATCGGGCACATCGAGTATCAGCCCGAGGAAAGCATCATCTGGCGGCGCAACCGCTTGCCCGCCATCACGGTGAGCGCGGATCCGGCCGAAGGGGTGCAAGGCGCCGACATTTCCCGGCAATTGCTGCCCAAGATGCAGGCGCTGGAAAAAACCCTGCCGCTGGGCTACCACATCGAGGCCGGCGGCACCATGGAATCCAGCGCCAAATCGCAGAAAGCCATCGCCGCGGTGGCGCCGCTGATGCTGGTGGTGGTGCTGACCCTGCTGATGCTGCAACTGCACAGCGTGCAGCGCACCATCATGGTGTTGCTGACCGCGCCGCTGGGCATGATAGGCGTGACGCTGACCCTGATCGCCTTCAGCGCGCCGTTCGGCTTCGTCGCCATGCTGGGAGTCATCGCGCTGTCCGGCATGATCATGCGCAACTCGGTTATCCTAGTCGACCAGATCGAACACGATATCCGCGACGGCATCGATCCCTGGCACGCGATTGTCGGTTCCACAATTAGACGTTTTAGGCCTATCATGCTGACGGCATTGGCCGCCATCCTGGCGATGATACCGCTGAGCCGCAGCACCTTCTGGGGACCGATGGCCGTGGCCATCATGGGCGGACTGCTGGTGGCCACGGTGCTGACCCTGCTGTTCTTGCCGGCGCTGTACGCGCAGTGGTTCAAGGTAAGGCGGCCTCAAGCCTGAGCGCGCGATGAGACAAAACAAACCGAGCATACAAATACAAATGAACAAGACTCTATTCCGATCGCCCCTGCTGGGCAGTTTACTGCTGCTGGGCTTCGCGCTGCCGGTCCACGCTTTCGACCTGGTCGAAGCCTGGCGCGCCGCCCGCGACTACAACGCCGATTTCGCCGCCGCGCGCTCCGACCTGGACGCCGGCCGCGAAAAAGCGGTGCAGGGCCGCGCGCTGCTGCTGCCGCAAATCGGCGCCAGCGCCAACTACAACTACACCAACCCGATCACGCCGGCCGGCCAGGGCGGCTACGACGCCACCACCTATGGCGTCAATCTGCAGCAGCCGCTGTTCGACGTCGGCAAATACACCGGCTATCAGAAAGGCAAGCTGGCGACGCAGCAGGCCGAGACCAGCTTCGGCGCCGCCGAGCAGCAATTGATCCTGGACACCTCGCAAGCCTATTTCAATGTGCTGCTGGCCAAGGACACCCTATCCGCCACCAGCGCCAGCAAGAAGACCTTCCAGCAGCAGCTGGAGCAGGCCAAGACCGCCTTCGAAGTGGGCACCGCCACCATCACCGATACCCATGAAGCCCAGGCCGGCTACGATGGCGCGGTGGCACAGGAAATCAGCGCGGTCAGCAGCCTGGAACTGGCGGAAAACAATCTGCGCCGCGTCACCGGCCTGGACCCGAAAACCATACAGCCGGTGCTGGACAAGCTGCCGCTGGAACTGCCGACGCCGGCCACGCTGGAAGCCTGGATCGACCTCGCCCAGCGCAACAGCCTAAGCATCAAGGCCGCCGAACAAGCGCTGGGCATCGCCGACAAAAACGTCACCGAGAAAAAAGGCAACCACCTGCCTGTGGTCAGCCTGACCGCCGGCTACAGCGACAGCCAGACCCGCGCACCGCTGCAAGCGCCGCATACACGCGGCAGCAGCATAGGCGTGGGCGTCACCCTGCCCTTGTTCGCCGGCGGCGGCATCAACTCGCAAGTACGCGAAGCGGTGGCGCAGCAGGAATCCGCCAAGGACAAGCTGGAAGCCACCCGCCGCCAAGTGCGCGAAGACGTGCGCCGCACCTTCCTCGGCGTCACCAATGGCGCGGCGCTGGTGCGCGCCCAGGAGCAATTGCTGATCTCGGCCAAGAGCAAGGTGGAGTCCACGCGCCTGGGCAAGGAAGTGGGCATCCGCACCAATATCGACCTGCTGCAGGCCGAGCAAGCCTATTATTCGACGCTGACCAGCCTGGCCACCGCCAAGTACAACTATCTGATCGCGCGCCTGTCGCTATCCCAGGCCGCCGGCCAACTGGATAGCGAGGTTCTGGGCAAGGTCAACGCCGTCATCCGCCGTTAAGCCTCCCCCTCCGCGGCCATGCCAATCCGGCATGGCCGCCGCCTCTTTCCGCTCCCTCCTTCCCCCCGCTGACGTCCACGCAACAGGTGTTTAATTTTTTAGGTCATGTGTAGCTTTTTGCTAAACACAAACATAGAATGCCTGAGATGGTCAGACAGCAATAATGAAAGCAAAAACCACGGAGCGACAACCGGCGCCATGACAGACCGGCCACGTTCCGACACCGATTCGCGGCGGCCAGCCCGATGCGGCGCCGACCGCACAACGTCGAGGAGATAGCAGATGAGCAATAAGGATTTGATGCAACGTAAGGCCGACGCCACCCCGCGCGGCGTGGGCGTAATGTGCGGATTCTTCGCCGATCGCGCCAAAAATGCCGAAATCTGGGATACCGACGGCAAACGCTACATCGACTTCGCCGGCGGCATCGGCGTCTTGAACACCGGCCATCTGCACGCCAAAGTGCAGGCCGCGGTCGCAGAACAGCTATCCCGCTTCAGCCACACCTGCTATCAAGTCGTGCCCTATGAATCCTATATCCGCCTGGCCGAACAGCTGAACCAACTGACCCCGGGCCAGCACGCCAAGAAAACCGCGTTGTTCACCACCGGCGCCGAAGCGGTGGAAAACGCGGTGAAAGTGGCGCGCGCCGCCACCGGCCGCGGCGGCGTGATCGCCTTTGGCGGCGCCTTCCACGGCCGCACCCTACTGGGCATGGCGCTGACCGGCAAAGTGGTGCCGTACAAGGTCGGCTTCGGCCCCTTCCCCGGCGATGTCTACCACGCCCCCTACCCCAACGCGCTGCATGGCGTTTCGGTGGAGGACTCGCTGCGCGGCCTGGAAAAGCTGTTCAAGTACGATGTCGATCCCAAGCGCGTCGCCGCCATCATTTTCGAGCCGGTGCAAGGCGAAGGCGGTTTCTACAATGCGCCCAGCGAATGGGTGGTGCAGCTGCGCAA
This sequence comes from Chromobacterium sp. LK1, assembly GCF_001043555.1. Lineage (NCBI taxonomy): Bacteria > Pseudomonadati > Pseudomonadota > Betaproteobacteria > Neisseriales > Chromobacteriaceae > Chromobacterium > Chromobacterium sp. LK1. The sequence continues at coordinate 28,094 of NZ_LDUI01000056.1, forward strand.
GATCTGCGACGAACACGGCATTCTACTGATCGCCGACGAAGTGCAATCCGGCTTCGCCCGCACCGGCAAGCTGTTCGCGATGGAACACTACCCGGTGCAGGCCGACCTGATCACCATGGCCAAATCGCTGGCCGGCGGTTTCCCGCTGTCCGCGCTGACCGGTCGCGCCGAGATCATGGACGCGCCGGCGCCCGGCGGCCTGGGCGGCACCTATGCCGGCAATCCGCTGGCGGTGGCCGCCGCGCTGGCGGTGATAGACGCGATCCAGGAAGATAAATTGCTGGAGCGCGCCAACCGCCTCGGCGCCTTGCTGAAGGAAAAACTGCACGGCCTCAAGAACGCGGTGCCGCAGATGGCCGAAATCCGAGGCCTGGGCGCGATGCTGGCGGTGGAGTTCAACCAGCCCGGCAGCCAGCAGCCGGACCCCGACTTCGCCAAGAAAGTGCAGACCAAGGCGCTGGAATCCGGCCTGATTCTGCTCACTTGCGGCGTCTACGCCAATGTGATCCGCTTCCTGTTCCCGCTGACCATAGAAGACACCGTGTTCGAAGAAGCGCTGGCCAAGCTGGAAGCCGCGCTCAAAGCTTAAGAGCCTGTTCCAAGACCAAGACCCGCGCCGGCGGCGCGGGCCTATCCGACATCGCTGCGTTGGAGACCCGCATGTTGAATTTGAAAGACCCCACGCTGCTGAAACAGCAGTGCTATGTGAACGGCGCCTGGATAGACGCCGACAACGGCGAAACCATTCCGGTCAGCAATCCCGCCACCGGCAAGATCGTCGCCCATGTGCCCAAGATGGGCAAGGCGGAAGCGGAGCTCGCCGTCGCCGGCGCCGCCGCCGCCTTCCAAGAATGGAAACGCAAGCCGGCGAAGGAGCGCGCAGCCATCCTGCGCCGCTGGTTTGATCTGGTGATGGCCAACCAGGACGATCTGGCGGTCATTCTCACCAGCGAGCAAGGCAAGCCGCTGGCGGAGGCCAAGGGCGAGATCGCCTACGGCGCCTCCTACATCGAGTGGTATGCGGAGGAAGCCAAGCGCCTGTACGGCGACACCGTGCCCGCGCCCGGCGCCGACAAACGCATCCTGATCACCAAGGAACCCATCGGCGTCGCCGCCGCGATCACGCCGTGGAACTTCCCCAATGCGATGATTACCCGCAAGGCGGCGCCGGCGCTGGCCGCCGGCTGCCCCATCGTGGTGCGTCCGGCCAGCCAGACCCCGCTGTCTGCGTTGGCGCTGGCGGTGCTGGCCGAGCGCGCCGGCATTCCCGCCGGCGTGTTCTCGGTGCTGACCGGCGGCTCCAGCGAGATCGGCGCGGTGCTGACCGGCAGCGACGCGGTGAAGAAATTCTCCTTCACCGGTTCCACCGAAGTAGGCCGCAAACTGATCGCCCAGTGCGCGGACACCGTCAAGAAAGTGTCGATGGAACTGGGCGGCAACGCCCCCTTCATCGTGTTCGACGACGCCGATCTCGACGCCGCGGTGGAAGGCGCCATCATTTCCAAATACCGCAACGCCGGCCAGACCTGCGTCTGCGCCAACCGCTTGCTGGTGCAGGACGGCGTCTACGACGCCTTCGCCGAGAAGTTCGCCGTCGCGGTGGCCAAGCTGCAAGTGGGCAACGGCCTGGACGCCGGTGTCACCCAAGGCCCGATGATAGACATGAACGCGGTGGCCAAGGTGGAAGAGCACATCGCCGACGCGCTGGCCAAGGGCGGCAAGCTGGTGGCCGGCGGCAAGCGCCACGCGCTGGGCCACAGCTTCTTCGAGCCGACGGTGATCACCGATGTCACCCCGCAGATGAAGGTGGCCAAGGAAGAAACCTTCGGTCCGCTGGCGCCGCTGTTCCGCTTCCACAGCGAGGCCGAAGCGATCCAGATGGCCAACGACACCGAATTCGGTCTGGCCAGCTACTTCTACGCTCGCGATATCGGCCGCATCTTCCGCGTGTCCGAAGGCTTGGAATACGGCATGGTGGCGGTCAATACCGGCATCCTGTCCAACGAGGCCGCGCCCTTCGGCGGCGTCAAGCAATCCGGCCTGGGCCGCGAAGGCTCCAAATACGGCATCGAGGATTATCTGGAAATCAAATACGTGCTGCTGGGCGGCATCGACCAGTAAAGCGCCGCGCCAATGCGAAACGGGCTGGAAATCCAGCCCGTTTTTTTTGACAGTCGCGACCGCGCGCCTAATGGAACTTGGCCAAGGTCTCCGACAAGGGAATGCCGGCCTCCTTCAGACACTCGGCCAGATCGCGCCAGGTTTCCTCGCGCTCGGGCGCCACGTCCGGCGTCACCAGCCACGGCGCGTGCGCCGCCACTTCCTCGCGACCACGCAGGCGGAAGCCCACCTCGTAACCCTGCATCTCCGGCTGGTATTCGGCGATGGCTTCCAGCTCCTGCACCCCGCCTGCGCTGGCGGCCAGCAAGGCCGCGGTCACGCCCAGACGCTTGCGGTTCCAGGCGCGCACGCCGGTTTGCACGGCCTCCCACCACGGCAGCGGCGCGAACAGCTCGGCCTCGCCATATTCCATCTCAGCGCCCACCGCCTGCTGCACCAGCGGCATCGCCGCGTCCAGCGCCTTGCGCGCCAGGCGTCGCGCCTGTTCCGGCGGCAAGGCGCCGCGTTCCACCAGGAAGGGAATCCAGGCCAGCACCAGTTGCGGCTCATTGGTCTTGCGCGCCGCTTCATAGGTGGCGCGCGAGGAGTCCGGGTCCAGCGGCGCGAAGTCGCAGCCGGCATCCATCACCGGCGCCAGCTGCACCAGGTCCTGGCAGGCGCGCTCGTTCAGCATCTCCAGCGTGAACAAGGTGGGGGAAATCCACAGTATCGACTGCTCCGGCACCTCCAGCGCATCCGCCAGCGCCACTTCCAAACGCTCCAGCTGCGGGAAATGCCACCACACGCCGCCCTGAGCGCGTGAAAACGCGAACGGCAGCGCCCACAACTCAAAGGAAGCCACCGAGCCGTCCTTGCGCATCACCTCGGGGAAGGCGATCGCGTCGCGCGCGCTGTTCACCAGCAGCTGGCGCGCGGCGGGTTGCGACAGCAAGGCCAATTGCGATTCGGTGAACACCGCCTGATCGCCGGCCGCCAGCGCCATCTGCACTTCGCCAGCCAGCTGCGCCCGCTCCATAGGCTGATCCACCGCGCGGCGCGCCAGCTCCACCAACTGCTTCACCGCGCGGCCGCGTTCCGCCGGCGGCAGCGGCTCGGTTGGCCCGGCGCGCATCTCGCGCGGCTCCGGACCGGCCGCCTCGCGGTCGGCGTAAGCCTTGTGCAAGCGCTGATACGCCTGCATCGCTTCGTCGCAGATCGCCTGCAATTGGCCGACGGTGGGCATTTCGTCTTCATTGCTGAAATTGAAATCAAACAGACGCAGACGCAGATTGCAGACGTATACCGTCACATTGTCGGCCTCGTCGAACAGCATGGCGCTGGCCAGACCTTCGCGGTCACGGCCGGGGAAGTCGGTATCGTCGTCGCCCAGCAGCCGGCATACAAAAGCCGGCGCCTCGGTGTGAATCAGGTACTCGGAGCCTTCCAGGCCCTGATCGTCGACGGCATCACCGAAAATGAAACGGTTGGGCAAGAACGGCTCGCCCTTGATGCGGGCATTACGCGGCAGGGATTTCATCAGGCAGCAAATCTATTCAATAAATCAGATACTCATTGTACCTGCCTAGCGTGGCGGCTTGAAGTCCGCCGGCCAAATCAATCTCCGCCGCGGCATTGCGCCAGCGTCCGTAGCTGCCGCCCCGCCGCATCGAAATTGTCCGGCGCCAACCAGCGCTCCATGCCTTGCCGCAGCGTCGGCCACTCCTTATCCAGTATCGAGAACCAGGCGGTATCGCGGTTGCGCCCCTTGTAAACCATGGCCTGGCGGAACAGGCCCTCGAAACGGAAACCCAGCCGCTCAGCCGCTTGGCGCGACGGCAGATTCAAGGCGTCGCACTTCCATTCATAACGCCGGTAGCCCAATTCAAACGCCTGCCGCATCAACAAATACATCGCCTCGGTCGCCGCCGGCCGCCGCTGCAGCGCGGGCGAAAAATTCAAATGGCCAAGCTCGATGCAGCCCATCGCCGGATCGATGCGCAGATAAGCCGCCACCCCGACGGCCAGATCGGTGGCGCCATCCACGATCGCGTAAAAGTGCGGGTCCGGCCTGGCCTGCTGCGCCGCCAGCCAGTCTTGATAATCCTGGTACACAGCGAAGGGGCCATAACTCAGATAGGTCCAGTTGCGCTCGTCCGCGGCCATCGCCGCGAACAGCGCCGGGCCATGGCTGGCCGCGTCCAGCGGCTCCAGCCGGCAAAACCGCCCGCTCAGGCTCCGTCGCGGCGGCCAGGCCGCCGGCTGCCAATCCGTAACCGGCAAGCCCACCATCTGCCCCAAGGCATTGCGGCTGCCGGCCGCGGCCAAAACGTCGACATCGGCGATGCTCATTCCGCCCTCCCTCAGCAATTGCAGCTCACGGCGGCGCCGGCGCGCGCCGTCGTCGCATAGCCGTCGCGAATCCACCAGTCCAAGCCGCCTTGCAGCTCGCGCACATTGAAGCCCAAGCGCGCCAGCTTGAGCGCGCCCTTGGTCGACGCATTGCAGCCTATGCCGTCGCAGAACGATACCAGGACCGCATCCTTGGGCAGCTGCGCGGTGCTCGCCTCATCCATGCTCCGGTGCGGCACGGACAACGCGCCGGGGATGGTTTCCTGCTGATACGCCTCGGGCGCGCGCGCATCGATCAACAATAAACGCTCGCCGGCCTGCAAGGCGCTCCAGACATCGGCGGCATCCATTTCATAAGCCAACTTGGCCGCGTAAAAGTCCTGTTGCGTCAGCATCGAATCTCTCCTGTTGCGCTGAAAATACTGTTAGCCTAAGCAACAAGTCATTCCCCTTACAGTGCCACCATGCAGAAATTAAAGGAACCACTTTGCCCGCCGACTGGTTGAGCGAATACCTGCGCGGCCAATTGCAGCGCCAAGGGGCGGAAAGCCTGGCGCGCCAGTTGTATCGACTGCTGCGCGAACTGATACGCGAAGGCAAGCTGGCGGGCGGCGCGTCTTTGCCGGCCAGCCGCGCGCTGGCGGCGGAGCTGGCGCTGGGCCGCAACACCATTCTCAACGCCTACGAACAACTGGGCGCCGAAGGCTATCTGGAAAGCCGCCACGGCTCCGGCACCTATGTCGCCACGCTGTTCGACGCGCGAAGCGCGCCGCCGCCGCGCGTGGAACAGCATCCAGGCCTGTCACAGCGCGGCCAGCGCGTCGCCGCCGGCTGTACCCTGCCCATAGGGCTGAATGGCGCTTTCGCGCCGGGCGCGCCCGAACTGAAGCGCTTCCCGCACGCGCAATGGCAGCGCTGCCTGCAAGCCCATGTGCTGCATCCACAGCCGGAAAACCTGCACTACCGTCACGACGGCGGCCTGCCGGCCTTGAAGCAGGTGCTAAGTCAGTACTTATACCTGGCCCGCTCGGTGCGCTGCCGCCCGGAGCAGATCATCATCACCCAGGGTGCGCAGCAAGGCCTGGAATTGCTCGCCCGCCTACTGAGCGACCCCGGCGATGTCGCCTGGGTGGAAGACCCCGGCTACAACGGCACTCAAGCGGCCTGGCGCGCCGCGGACATGACGATAGAACCCATTCCAGTCGATGCCCAGGGCATGGCGCCAGAGCCGCGACACCACTCCATTCCGCCGCGGCTGATCTACATCACCCCGTCCCACCAATACCCGACCGGCGTCGTCATGTCGCTGGCGCGGCGGCTGGAATTGCTGCAACTAGCGAAACAGCACGACAGCTGGATCATAGAAGACGATTACGACAGCGAATTCCGCTACACCACCCACCCCATCGCCTCCTTGCAAGGCCTGGCCGACAGCGAGCGCGTCATCTATCTCAGCACTTTCAGCAAGGTGATGTTTCCAGCCTTGGGACTAGGTTATCTGGTGCTGCCCGAAGCCTTGGTGGATCCTTTCCGCCGCGTGCAGGCCCGCCTGTATCGAGAGGGCAATTACCAAGTACAAGCCGCGCTGGCCGACTTCATCGAGCAGGGTCACTTCGCTCGCCATATCAAGCATATGCGCGAGCTGTACCGGCTGCGGCAACAATTACTGTGCGGCACGCTGCGGCATGCGCTCGGCGACGCGCTGCCCTTGTCTGCCGGAGAGGCCGGCCTGCATCTGGTGGCGCAATTGCCCGACGGTTTCGACGAATGGGAACTGAGCCAGGCGGCGGCCCGGCAACGGCTATGGCTGCGCCCCATGCTCAAGCACTTCATCGGTCCGGCTGATCGCTGTGGCCTGGTGCTTGGCTATGCCGGCGTGGAAGAGCATGATATCCGCGCCGCCGCGCTCAAATTGGCGGCGCTATTGGAAGCAAGATGGAAATGAAACCGAAATTATTGGTCAGCGCCTGCCTGCTCGGGCAGCCGGTACGCTACGACGGCCAGGCCAAGCCGCTGTCGGAACAGGATTGGCGGCGCTTGCGGCAGAAATTCGACCTGATCGCCGCCTGCCCCGAATGCATGGGCGGCCTGCCAACCCCGCGGCCGCCGGCGGAACTGCGCGGCGGCGACGGGACCGCGGCCTTGCGCGGCCAGGCCGGTGTGATCACAGCTACTGGAGAGGATGTCAGCGCCGCCTTTATTGATGGAGCCGGCCAGGCCTTAGGTCTGGCGCAAGCCCATGGTTGCCGCCAAGCGCTATTGAAGGCCAACAGCCCTTCCTGTGGCAGCCGCCGCATCTACGACGGCCGGTTTTCCGGCACGCTCAAGGACGGAGAAGGCGTGACCGCCAGCCTGTTTCGGCAGGCCGGCATCGTGGTCTGTTCGGAAGAGGACATCGACGTGCTGCTCGACGCCCCTTCCCGCCAAGCAGCGCAGCAATCAGAATTCTCATGATGCTTGCGCGGCAATGAACAGGCTCTAAGCCGTCGTGGGCAGAAACTCCAGACGCCCGCCGTTCAGGTGATACATCGCGCCGACGATCTTGATCTGGCCGTCACGTTCCAGTTTGGCCAGCACATCGCTGCGCTTGCGGATCTGTTCCATCGTGTACAGCACATTGCTGCGCGCCACCGCGTCGACGAAATCAGCGTTCTTGCTGCTGCGCTCGCCTGCATACTGGGTTTGCGCGATCGCCGGCCGGATACGCGCCAGCAAACCGGTCAGATTGCCCATCTCCACATGGTCTATCGCGCCCTTGATCGCGCCACAACCGGTATGCCCCATCACCAGCACCACCTTGGCGCCGGCCGCCGCACAGGCGAACTCCATGCTGCCCAGCAGATCGTCATTGACCACATTGCCGGCCACCCGAGAATTGAAGGTTTCGCCGATCCCGGAATCCATCACGATCTCGGCCGGCGCGCGCGAATCGATGCAGCTGAGCACCACCGCCGACGGATACTGCGCGCCGACACTGGAACGCTGCTGCGCCAGATAATCATGCCGTAAGGGCTTGCCGCTGCGAAAGCGCTCATTGCCCTTCGCCATTGCCGCAATCACCTGATCCGGCGTCATCGCATCGCGCTGCGCCTTGCTCAAGGATGCCGCGTAAGCCACGCCGCTCAAGGCGCCGCCAGCACCGATGGAAAACAGCGCCGCCGCGCCCAAGGCCGTTTTCAACACCGTGCGCCGGCCCAAAGTCTCGCCGGCATCGGCCAAATCATATTGCTGCTTGCTCATTCCCGTCCTTCCCTAGCGTTGTTGTATAAGGCTTTCTGATTTTATTCACCAAACATGCAATTAGATGATGATTGCCAGCTTGGTTCATTCAGCAAAGCAATATTTCAAACAGATTAGAGAAGACGTGGACCAACGAGCGGCATGTCCAATGCCCGAACGCAACAAAGCCTCCCC
>NZ_LDUI01000057.1:0-34054 GCF_001043555.1 Chromobacterium sp. LK1
GGATGGAAGGGCCGGGGATGGGGGCTGATTTTGCACGGAGAAACGGCCCCCGGCTCGGACGGCATGGCAGCGGGGAGGCTGTTGCATTTTTGTTATGCGTGGAATGAAAAACGGCGACCCCTGGGAGGGGCCGCCGTCTAGCTGACAGGGTAAGGCTCAGGCCTGACGCTTGCTGTCGCCGAGGAAGAACAGAGCCAGCGAGCTGGTGATCAGGAAGGCCGGATATTCCCAGCCGCCGCCTTCGTTGGAGAACATCCAGCCATGGGCGCCGTGCACCAGCACGATGGTGCCGAGCAGCAGCGGAACCAGCGCCAGCGCTACCCAGCGAGCGAAGAAGCCGGACAACAGCAGCAGGCCGCCGCCGACTTCGGCCAGGATGGACAGGTAGCCGACAAAACCGGGTAGGCCCAGGCTGGCGAAGTAGCCGGCGGTGCCGGCCGGGGTGAACACCAGCAGCTTGAGCAAGCCGTGGGACAGATACATCAGGCCCAGCGACAGACGCAGGATCAGGGGGCCGAGGGCGGGGTTTTGGAAACGGTTCATGGTGGGACTCCAAACAAATTTGCGATGGAGTGCATTTGACCATGTGGTGGAAATTCAATAAATCCGCTATTAATAAAAATATTGTTTACCAATAGGAAATTATCATGGACCGCTTTTCGGAGATACGCGCCTTCGTCTGCGTGGCGGAGCTGGGCAGTTTCGCCGCCGCCGCCGAGCGGCTGGAGTTGTCGCGGGCGATGGTGACCAAGCTGGTATCCAGCCTGGAAGGGCGGCTGGGCGTGCGGCTGATGCATCGCACCACGCGGCGCTTGTCGCTGACCGAGGCGGGCGAGACCTATCTGGGGCAGGCTGGCGGCCTGTTGGCCGAGCTTGACGATCTGGACGCGCGTTTATCGCACGGCGCCAGCAGCCCGGTGGGGCGTTTGCGGGTGTCGGCGCCGGTGTCTTTCGGCATGCGCTACCTGGGACGGGTGGTGGCCGGCTTTCATCAGCAGTATCCGCAGATCGAGGTGGAACTGAACCTGAACGACCGACGCGTGGACCTGGTGGAGGAGGGCTTCGATCTGGGGCTGCGGGTGTCGAATCTGTCCGACTCTTCCCTGGTGGCGCGCCGGTTGGCGCGGATACGCGACCTGGTCGTCGCCGCGCCCAGTTATCTGCAGCGCTGCGGCACGCCGGCGACGCCGGCGGAACTGGCCGAGCATCAATGCCTGCTGTACGCGCTGACCACGCAGCCCAATCTGTGGGATTTCACCGCGCCGGACGGCAGCAGCGGCCGAGTCAAGGTCAAGGGCATGCTGCGCGCCAATAATGGCGACATCCTGACCGACGCGGCCATCCACGGCATGGGGGTGATCCTGCAGCCGCGCTTTCTGCTGGAGCAGGCCTTGGCCGAGGGCACGCTGGTGCCGCTGCTTGGCGATTACGACTGGCATTGCCTGGATTTGTCGGCGGTCTATCCGGCGCGGCGGCATGTGCCGGGCAAGGTCAGGGCCTTTGTCGATTATCTGCAGCAGTTTTTCCAATAGCAAACGGCGTCTGAGGCTTGGCAGGCATCGGACGCCGTTGATCTAAGAACCTGTTTACGATCTGCTGCGCGTCAGCGATACGGCGTTGAAAACAAGATCAAAATGCTCATGTACCACGCGTACATTCCGCTTTTTCTCTCGTGTTCGCCTTGTCTCGCTCTTGCTCGCGAGACTTTGAACAGGCTCTTAGCGGATCTGGTGCAGGTTTATTCGTGCATCGCCAGGAAGCCCTTGAGCCGGCTTTCGATGATGCGCGGGTTTTCGCCGTTGGCGATGGAAACCAGGCCCTCCACCACCAGCTCTTTCAAGGCGACTTCTGAAGCGACCAGGTGCTTGAGCTTGCTGGCGATGGGCAGGAACAGCAAGTTGGCAGAGCCTACGCCGTAGACGGTGGCGACGAAGGCCACGGCGATGCCGGCGCCCAGCTTGGACGGGTCGGACAGGTTTTCCATCACGTGGATCAGGCCCAGCACCGCGCCCAGAATGCCCATGGTCGGCGCGTAGCCGCCGGCGGATTCCCAGATCCGCGCCGCCTGCTTGCGCGCGTGCTCGAACATGGAGATTTCCACGTCCATCACCGAGCGCAGCGTGTCCGGCTCGGCGCCATCCACCAGCATTTGCAGCGCCTTCTTGATGAAGGGATCCTTCTGCAGATTGATATAGCCTTCCAGCGCCAGCAGGCCGCCCTTGCGCGCGGTCTGGCTCCAGTTGATGATTTCGCGGATCATTTTGTCGTGGTCCAGCGCCGGCGGCTGGAAAATCCATTTCAGCATGCGCACGCCGGCGACGAACTGCTTGGGCGTGCTTTGCAGCATCACCGCGCTGACAGTGCCGCCGATGACGATCATGAAGGCGGTCAGCTGCATCAGGGAACCGATGTTGCCCCCCTCCAGCGCCTGGCCGGCGAGGATGGCGGTCAAACCCATCAGAATGGCTACAATGCTTATCTTGTCCACACGAAGTTCCGGTTTTTAGTGTTATGCCGCGTCAGGGCGCGGAGCGTCAGAGCCAGTCCTTGATGCGCGCGCGCAGCCGGGCGATGGCCTGGCTATGCAATTGGCTGACTCGCGATTCGGACACGCCGAGCACCGCGCCGATTTCCTTCAGATTCAATTCCTGCTCGTAATAGAGCGCCATCACCAATTGATCGCGCTCCGGCAGCAGCTTGATGCCATCTATCAGCGCCTGGCGGAAACCGCCGTCGGCCAGCGCGGCGAACGGGTCCGGCGAGTCGTCGTCGGCGACATTGGCCACCGCGTCGGGCAGTGAGTCGCCGTCATCGTTGGAAAAGTCCTCGAAATGCAGCAGGGTCATGCCGCGGCAATCGCCCAGCATGTCCTGATACTGTTCCAGCTCCAGCCCCATGTGGGTGGCGATTTCCGATTCCAGCGGCGAGCGGCCCAACTGGTGTTCCAGCTGCCGCACCGCGTCCTCGATCTGGCGCGAATGGCGGCGCGCCTGGCGCGGCATCCAGTCTTCGCGGCGCAGCTCGTCCAGCATCGCGCCGCGCACGCGCTGGCTGGCGAAGGTTTCGAACATCACGCCCTGGGCCGGGTCGAACTGGCGCGCGGCCTCTATCAGGCCGATGACGCCGACTTGGATCAGATCGTCGATGTCGACCGAGGCCGGCAGCCGGGCGATCATCATGCCGGCCAGCTTCTTGACCAGCGGCGCGTAGGCCTCCACGTCGATCTCGACGGGGGCCGCGGCGGCGGCGTAGCCGGTTCGGCGATAGGACGGCAAGCTCATAAAGATTTGACTCCATCCGCCTCGGCCCAGTCGCGCGAGGCGGCAATCAACAAGTCCATGAATCCGGTGCCCGCGCGCGGCGTTTCCTGGGTATCCCATTGCGGCAGCACCGCGGCCAGCTGCGAGAACGCCATCGCGGCCTCGCTGTCCGGAAAGGCCTCCATCAACGGGCGGCGCAAGGTCTGGCTACGGCGCAGCGCATTGTCCATCGGCACGAAACCCACCCAGCGCAGCGCCACCGACAGGAACTCCCCGGTGGCCGCCGACAGCCGGGTGAACAGCTCGCGCGCTTCTTCCAGATGGCGGGCGCGGTTGATCAGCACATTGAAGCGCTGGCGGCCATAAGCGCCGGACAGCCTCTTGATATTAGCGTAGGCCGTGGTCAGCGACTCCGCCGCCGGCGTGAGCACTAATACCAAATTGTCGGCCACGCTGGCCGGCACCGGGTCGTGGGCCGGATTGGGCGCGTCCACCAGCAACACCGAGGCGTCGCGCTCCAGCGCGGCGAATTCGCTGCCCAGGCGCAGCCACAGCTGGGCGGAGAACAGCGCGCGCTCTTCCGGGCGCGCATAGAGATTGATCAACTGAATGCCCTGGCGCGAACTCACCATCATCTCGTCCAGTCCGCCCAGGGTCAGCACCTGGCTTTCCAGCGTGGCGGTGGTGGGCACGCCCAGGCGGCGCGCCTGCACCTGGCCCTGGGTGCAGTCCACCAGCAGCGGGCGCTGGCCGGCGTAGGCCAGGCCCAGCGCCAGCTCGGTGGCCAGGGTGCTGGCGCCGGAGCCGGAGGAGCCGATGAAGGCGAAGCTGGGAGCGCGCGAGGAACGGGCGCTGAGCAGGCGGAGGCTGGCGGCTTGATCCTGCATCGCGGCTACAACCATCCGGCCTGGGCCGCGTTCATGATCGGCAGTTCGTCGGCCTGGAGCGTGAAGGGGGAATTTTGCTGCTGCGAGCGCATCGCGCGGTCCACCAGGAAGCCGGCGTGGGCGGCGTGCAGGTCTTCCGGCACGCGCTGACCATTGGTGATGTAGAACAGGCGCAGCCGGTTGCGGATGATTACGTCCAGGCTGGGCCCCATCGTCACCGATTCGTCTATCTTGGACAGCACGCAGCCGGTGAGGCCGTCGCCGCGGTAGCGGCGCACCACGTCTTCCAGCGTCTGGCCGTCGGCGTTGGAGGCCAACAGTAGCAGGCGCTCGATCGGCCGGCCGGCGGTGCGGAACATTTCGATCTGCGCCAGCACGCGGGCGTCGCGCTGGCCCATGCCCACGGTGTCGATGAACACGATGTGGCGGTTGGACAGGTCGGCCAGCGTCAGTTGCAGATCGCCCTCGTTCTGGATAGAGAACACCGGGATGCCGAGAATCTTGCCGTAGATGCGCAATTGGTCCTGGGCGCCGATCCGGTAGCTGTCGGTGGTGATCAGCGCCACGTGCTGAGCGCCGAAGCGCATGGTGGCGCGCGCGGCCAGCTTGGCCACGGTGGTGGTCTTGCCGACGCCGGTGGGGCCGACCAGCGCGTAGATGCCGCCGCGGTCCATGATTTCCTTGTCGGAATCCGCGCATTTCAGATTGTGCATCAGCGCCGAGCGCGCCCACTTGACCGCGACCTCGGCCTCGTACTGGGCCGGCATCTTTTCGATCAGCTGGCGGATCAGCTGGGCGGAAAAGCCCATCGCCAGCAGGTGCTTGAACAGTTCGAGACGGTTGGGCGCCTTGCCTTCCATGTCGGACCAGGCGAAGCTGGCCAGCTGGCTTTGCAGCAGGCTGCGCAGCAGCTTGATCTCGTCGCCTATCTGCTTGAGTTCCTGCGACATCACCTCGGGCTCTTCGCCATTGGCGGGACTCAATATCGGCGCGGGTGCAGGAGCCGGCGCGGGCCGGGCCGCGGCGCGCGGCGCGGCTGGCTGAGGCGCGGGCTGGGCGTAGGGCTGAGGCGCCGCGCGAGGGATGGGCTGGGGTTCCGGCGCGAAGGCCGGCTCGATGCGCTGGCGCGGCGGCGGCGCCCGGGGCTCGATGCGCGGCGGCGGCGGGCTGTCCAGCGGTTCCACCGGCATCGCGTAGGTGCGGGCGATCGCGCGGTTGACGGCGGCGCCGGTTGGAGTGGGCAGCGGCGACGGCGCGCGGTTCACCACCGGCGGCGCGTTGCGCGGCGGATGCTTGCTGGAGGAGGTGGCGAGATTGGTGGCGAGGTTGGCGACGTCGGCGTCGGCCACCGCCATGATTTCCACCCCGCCGCCCATGGTGGGGCGGTTGGACAAAATCAGGGCGTCCGCGCCCAGTTCTTCTCGAACTTGTCTGAGCGCGTCACGCGTGGTTTTGCCGAAAAACTTTTTCACCACCATGTTCGATTAGCCCTTGCTTCCCCCAATTACAGCAATTATACGAATTGATTTATTGTCCGGTATCTCATTATGAGAAATAACACGCAGCTGCGGCAGCGCCCGGCGCAGGAAGCGCGCCAGCAATGGCCGCAAGCCCGGCGCGGTCAAGAGTACCGGATTGTACCCTTGAATTTCCACTTGTTCGGTTTCCTGAGCGGCGCTGGCCAGCAGATTTTCCGCCAGGCCCGGTTCCAGGCCGCCGCCGGTCTTGGATTGCACCGCCTGCATCAGCACATTTTCCAATGTCGGCTCCAGGGTCATCAAGGGTAATTCTTGCTCGCCGGGGAATAATTGCTGGACGATGACGCGGGACAGCGCGGTGCGCACGATATTGGTCAGCTCGTCTATGTCCTGGGTGGTGGCGACGTGATCGGCCAGCGTTTCCAGTATGGTGCGGAAATCGCGGATGTGGATGCCTTCGGTCAGCAATTGCTGCAGCACTTTTTGCAGCGTGCCTATCGGCACCACCTTGGGCACCAGGTCTTCGATCAGCTTCGGCGATTCCTTGGCCTGGTGATCGATCAGCGCCTGCACTTCCTCGCGGCCCAGCAGTTCCGCCGCGTGGGTTTGCAGCAGATTGGAAATATGGGTGGCCACCACGGTGCTGGAGTCGACCACGGTATAGCCCAGGCTCTGCGCTTCCTCGCGCTTGCCGGCGTCTATCCAGATCGCCGGCAGGCCGAAGGCCGGGTCGGTGGTGGGGGTGCCGGCCAGTTCGCCATTGACCCGCCCCGGGTTGATGGCCAGGTATTGGCCGATGAAGGCCTCGCCGGTGCCCAGCTCCACGCCCTTGAGCAGGATGCGGTAGGCATTGGGCTTGATTTCCAGGTTGTCGCGGATATGGACCGGCGGCACCAGAAAGCCCAATTCCTGGGCGATTTTCTTGCGGATGCCGCGGATGCGGCGCAGCAGTTCGCCGTCCTGGCTGCGGTCCACCAGCGGGATCAGGCGGTAACCCACTTCCATGCCCAATTGGTCCACGTGCTGCACATCGTTCCAGCTGACTTCGGCGGCCGCGTGCTCCGGCGGCGGCGCAGCCTGTTGTTGCTGTTCCACCTGTTCCGCCTCGGCCTTCTGGCGTTTCTCCATGATGCGGCCGAGCAGGCCCAGGCTGCCGGCGATCAGCAGGAAGGAGAAGTGCGGCATATTGGGGATCAGGCCGACCATGCCTATCACCGCGGCGGTGATGTACAGCACTTGCGGCTTGGTGAACATCTGGCCGAGGAATTGCTCGGACATGTCCTTGTCGGTGCCCACGCGCGACACCACGATGCCGGCGGCGGTGGAGATGATCAGCGCCGGGATCTGAGCCACCAGGCCGTCGCCTATGGTCAGCAGGGTGTAGGTCTTGGCGGCTACGCCGGCGTCCAGATCGTGCTGCACCATGCCGACGATCAGGCCGCCGACGATGTTGATCACGATGATCAGGATGCCGGCCATGGCGTCGCCGCGCACGAACTTGGAGGCACCGTCCATCGCGCCGAAGAAGTTGGCTTCCTCGGCGATGGTGGAGCGGCGCAGGCGCGCTTCGTCCTCGCCGATCAGGCCGGCGTTGAGGTCGGCGTCGATCGCCATCTGTTTACCGGGCATCGCGTCCAGCGTGAAGCGGGCGCTCACTTCGGCGATGCGGCCGGCGCCCTTGGTGATCACCACGAAGTTGATGATGGTGATGATGACGAACACCACGATGCCGATGGCGACGTTGTCGCCGATCAGGAAGTGGGCGAAGGATTCGATCACCTTGCCGGCGGCGTCCGGGCCGGAGTGGCCCTCCAGCAGGATCACCCGGCTGGAGGCGACGTTCAGCGACAGCCGCAGCAGGGTGGTCACCAGCAGCACGGTGGGGAAGGCGGAAAAGTCCAGCGGCTTGCGCACATTGATCCCCACCAGCAGCACGATCACCGAGACCGCGATGTTGAAGGTGAAGAAGATGTCCAGCAGCACCGGCGGCAACGGCAACACCATCATCGCCAGGATCAGGATGATGAGGATGGGGCCGGCCAGCTGGGTGACTTTGAAGCGCTTCAGTAGTTCGAGTATGGAGTCCATGCTGGGTTTATGGCTCAAGCCGGCCGAGTGCGTGCATCGGCCTTGTCATTATGGTGGCGTCGCATCTTGCTGGCGTTTGCTTTGCGGGTCAAGCTCGGCTGGCACCTCCAGCTGGTCCGGGAACACCGGCGCCAGGCCACCGTTCTCCTGATAGGTCTTGAGCTGGAACACATAGGCCAGCACTTGGGCGGCGGCGGAGTAGAGCTTGGCCGGGATATCGTCGCCGAGTTCGGCGTGGAAGTACAGCGCGCGGGCGAAGCTGGGCGAGCGCATCACGATGACGCGGTGTTCCTTGCCGGTGTCGATGATCTTTTCCGCCAGCTTCAGCGAGCCCTTGGCCACCACCTGCGGCGCGCGCATGCCGTCCTGGTACTTGATCGCCACCGCGTAGTGAGTCGGGTTGGTGACGATGACGTTGGCGCTGGGAATCTCCTGCATCATGCGCTTGCGCGCGGCTTCGCGCTGCATCTGGCGGATGCGGCCCTTGACCTCGGGCGAGCCCTCGGCTTCCTTGTATTCCTGCTTGATCTCTTCCTTGGTCATGCGCAGCTTCTTGTGATAGCTCCACAGCTGGAAGGGCACGTCTATCGCCACCAGCAGAATCATCGCCGAGGTCACCACGAAGAAGGTGGAGATGATCATATCGGTCATCTTGGCGATGCCGACGGGCAGCGGCATCGAGATCAGGCCGATGATTTCCGCGCGCTCGCGCCAGATGAACCAGGTGGCGATGCCGCCGATCAGCACGCTTTTGAGAATGGCCTTCAAGGCCTCGGTGGCGGCGTTGACCGAGAACATGCGCTTGACGCCGGGAAGGGGATTGAGCTTGCTGAACTTGGGCTCTATCGCCTTGAAGGTGAGGTTCCAGCCGCCCACCAGCATGGGTACGAACAGCGCCACCAGCGCCAGGCCGGCCAATAGCGGCGCCAGGCTCCACAAGGCGTTGAAAATGGTTTCCTTGAAGCGGATCAGCGCCGGCTCGGCGTCGCGCACCGTGGTCTGGTCGAAAGTGAGCAGCACGCGCATGGTCTGCGCCAGATTGGTGGCGATGTGGCCGCCCTGGGCCATCAGCAGCGCCACGCCGGCCATGGTGATGGCGAAGGTGGTCAGCTCGCGCGAGCGCGGGATATTGCCGTCTTCGCGGGCGAGCCCCAGTCGTTTCGCGGTGGCGGGTTCGGTGCGTTCGAGGTCGGAATCTTCAGCCATGTCCGGTGTTTCATGCTTCTGTCTTGATTTTAAAAAGAATGGTAGCCGAAGCGGCGGGGCCGGGCCAGCTTTTCCGGGGCGGGGTCAAGTCGGGTACAATGGCCGGCATCAAAGATGGAATGAACACTATGCGACAGTATCTCGAGCTGATGCGCCATGTGCAGGAACATGGCCACGACAAGTCCGACCGCACCGGCACCGGCACCCGTTCGGTATTCGGCCACCAGATGCGTTTCGACCTGCAACAGGGTTTTCCGCTGGTGACCACCAAGAAATGCCACCTGCGTTCCATCATCCATGAATTGCTGTGGTTCCTGTCCGGCGACACCAATATCCGCTACCTGAAGGAGAACGGCGTGTCGATCTGGGACGACTGGGCCGACGAAAACGGCGATCTGGGACCGGTCTACGGTTATCAATGGCGCAGCTGGCCGGCGCCGGACGGCCGTCATATCGATCAGATCGCCAATGTGGTGGCGATGATCAAGAACAATCCGGATTCGCGCCGTCTGATCGTATCGGCCTGGAACCCGGCGCTGGTGGACGAGATGGCGCTGCCGCCCTGCCACAGCCTGTTCCAGTTCTACGTGGCCGACGGCAAGCTGTCCTGCCAGCTCTATCAGCGTTCCGCCGATATCTTCCTGGGCGTGCCGTTCAATATCGCCAGCTACGCCTTGCTGACCATGATGGTGGCCCAGGTGTGCGGGTTGCAAGCGGGCGATTTCGTGCACACGCTGGGTGACGCGCATCTGTACAGCAACCACCTGGAGCAGGCCGAGCTGCAGCTGTCGCGCGAGCCGCGGCCATTGCCGACGATGAGGATCAATCCGCAGGTCAAGGACATCTTCGGCTTCAAGTTCGAGGATTTCGAACTGGAAGGCTATGATCCGCATCCGCACATCAAAGCGGCGGTGGCGGTATGACGGCGGCCGGGAAGCCGCGCTTGACCCTGGTGGCGGCGATGGCGGCCCAGCGGGTGATAGGAATAGACAACCGCCTGCCCTGGCATTTGCCGGAGGATCTCAAGCATTTCAAGGCGGTGACGCTGGGCAAGCCGGTGATCATGGGCCGCAAGACCTGGGACTCGATAGGCCGGCCCTTGCCGGGCCGCCGCAACATCGTGGTGACGCGCCAGGCGGATTGGCGCGCCGACGGCGCCGAGGCCGCGCATTCGCTGGAGCAGGCGCTGGCGCTGGCCGGCGCGGTGGAGGAGGTGTGCCTGATCGGCGGCGCCGAGCTGTACCGCCAGGCGATCGCCAGCGCCGATTGCCTGCGCCTGACCGAGATCGCCGGCGAGTATCCGGGCGATGCGCATTTCCCCGAGGTGTCCGCCGAGCTCTGGCGCGAGGACAGCCGCGAAGCGCACATCAGCGCCGACGGTCTGGCTTACGCCTTCGTCGATTATCTGCGGCGCTGAGCCGGATCGGCAAAGCAAAAAGCCCGCGGCGACGCGGGCTTTGGCATTTGGGCTTGGCTACATGCGCGCTATCATCGCGTCGCCGAAGGCGGAACAGCTGATCTCGCTGGCGCCGTCCATCAAGCGGGCGAAGTCATAAGTCACCTGCTTGTCGGCGATGGCGGCTTCCATCGCCTTGATCACCAGATCGGCGGCCTCTTTCCAGCCCAGGTGGCGCAACATCATCTCGGCGGACAGAATCAGCGAGCCCGGGTTGACCTTGTCCTGGCCGGCGTATTTGGGCGCGGTGCCGTGGGTGGCCTCGAACACCGCGTATTGGTCCGAAATATTGGCGCCCGGCGCGATGCCGATGCCGCCGACCTGGGCGGCCAGCGCGTCGGAAATATAGTCGCCGTTCAGGTTCAGCGTCGCCACTACATCGTATTCCGCCGGACGCAGCAGGATCTGCTGCAGGAAGGCGTCGGCGATGGCGTCCTTGACCACGATGTCGCGGCCGGTCTTGGGGTTCTTGAACGCGCACCACGGGCCGCCGTCGATCGGCGTCGCGCCGAACTCCTCCTTGGCCAAGGCATAGGCCCAGTCGCGGAAGCCGCCCTCGGTGTACTTCATGATGTTGCCCTTGTGCACGATGGTCACGCTCTTGCGCTCATTGTCTATCGCGTACTGGATGGCGGCGCGCACCAAGCGTTCGGTTCCGTCCTTGGACACCGGCTTGATGCCTATGCCCGAGCTGTCCGGAAAGCGGATTTTCTTCACGCCCATCTCATCCCGCAGGAAGGCGATCACCTTCTTGGCGGCGTCGGAGCCGGCCTGCCATTCGATGCCGGCGTAGATGTCCTCGGTATTCTCGCGGAAGATCACCATATCGGTCAGTTCCGGCTGTTTCAGCGGCGAGGGCACGCCCTTGAAATAGCGCACCGGCCGCACGCATTGATAGAGGTCCAGCTCCTGGCGCAGCGCCACGTTCAGCGAACGGATGCCGCCGCCCACCGGTGTGGTCATCGGGCCCTTGATCGATACCGAGTACGCTTTCAGCGCGGCCAGGGTCTCCTGGGGCAGCCATTCGTCCGGCCCGTAGAAGCGGGTGGATTTTTCGCCGGCGTACACTTCCATCCAGTGAATTTTCTTCGCGCCGGCATAGGCCTTGGCCACCGCGGCGTCTATCACCTTGATCATCACCGGGGTGATGTCCACGCCTATGCCGTCGCCTTCGATGAAAGGAATGATCGGGTGGTCGGGCGCCGGCCGGCCGGGGATGATCTTCTCGCCGTTAGCCGGAACCTCGATATGGGTGACGCTCATGCTTTCTCTCCTGAGGGTGGGGTGCGCAACGGCACGCCGCTGGGCAGGCTCGCATTTTGATTATCTATGAAAAATCATGAAAAGCTTGCCACCTGCGTCGCTGACACACGGCGCAAAAAAAAAACGCCAAGACCTATGTCTTGGCGTTTTGTCGGGCGGGAAGTTCCCGCCGGGAGCGGAGGCTTAGCCGAGCACGGCGGCCAGCGCGGCGTTGAAGCTGGTGCTGGGACGCATCACCGCGCCGCACTTGGCGGCATCGGGATGGTAGTAGCCGCCGATGTCGGCCGGCTTGCCTTGCACGGCCTTGAGTTCGGTCAGGATCCGCTGCTCGCTGTCGGCCAGGCTCTTGGCGAGCGGGGCGAAACGGGCTTGCAGTGCCTTGTCCTCGGACTGGGCCGCCAGCGCCTGCGCCCAGAACAGGGTCAGGTAGAACTGGCTGCCGCGGTTGTCCAGCTCGCCGGTGCGGCGCGACGGGGATTTGTTCTCGTCCAGCAGCTTGCCGGTGGCGAGATCCAGCGTCTTGGCCAGCACCTTGGCCTGCTCATTGCCGGTCTTGATGCCCAGTTCTTCCAGCGACACCGCCAGCGCCAGGAACTCGCCCAGCGAATCCCAGCGCAGGTGGTTTTCTTCCAGCAGCTGCTGCACGTGCTTGGGCGCGGAGCCGCCGGCGCCGGTTTCGTACATGCCGCCGCCGGCCATCAGCGGCACGATGGACAGCATCTTGGCCGAGGTGCCCAGTTCCATGATGGGGAACAGATCGGTCAGGTAGTCGCGCAGGATGTTGCCGGTCACCGAGATGGTGTCCAGGCCGCGCGCCACGCGTTCCAGGGTGTAACGCATCGCGCGCACCTGGGACATGATGTGGATTTCCAGGCCATTGGTGTCGTGATCCTTCAGGTAGGCGTGCACCTTCTTGATCAGCTCGTTCTCGTGCGGGCGGTACGGGTCCAGCCAGAACACCGCCGGCATGCCGGAGTTGCGGGCGCGGGTAACGGCCAGCTTGACCCAGTCGCGGATAGGCGCGTCCTTCACCTGGCACATGCGCCAGATATCGCCTTGCTCGACGTTCTGCGTCAGCAGCACTTCGCCGCTGGCGAGGTCGACGATGTTGGCGACGCCATCTTCCTGGATTTCATAGGTCTTGTCGTGGGAACCGTATTCCTCTGCCTTCTGCGCCATCAGGCCGACGTTGGGCACGGTGCCCATGGTCTTGGGATCGAAGTTGCCGTGCCATTTGCAGAAGTTGATCATCTCCTGGTAAATGCGGGCGAAAGTGGATTCCGGCATTACCGCCTTGGCGTCGTAAGGCTTGCCGTCGGCGCCCCACATCTTGCCGCCGGCGCGTATCATCGCCGGCATCGAGGCATCGACGATCACGTCATTGGGCGAGTGGAAGTTGGTGATGCCCTTGGCCGAATCCACCATCGCCAGACGCGGGCGATGCTCCTGGCAGGCGTGCAGATCGCGGATGATCTCTTCACGCTTGGATGCCGGCAGGGTCTCGATCTTCTCGTACAGGGTGGCCATGCCGTTGTTGACGTTGACGCCCAGTTCCTCGAACAGCTTGCCGTGCTTCTCGAACGCTTCCTTGTAGTAGATCTTGACGCAGTGGCCGAACACGATGGGGTGGGACACCTTCATCATGGTGGCTTTGACGTGCAAGGAGAACAGGATGCCCGCTTCGCGGCAGTCTTCCATCTCGCGCTCGTAGAATTCGCACAGCGCTTTCTTGCTCATGAACATGGAGTCGATGATCTCGCCGGCCTGCAGCGCGACCTTGGGCTTGAGCACGATGGTCTGGCCGCTCTTGGTGGTCAGCTCCATCTTCACGTCGCGGGCCTTGTCCAGCGTGATCGACTTTTCGCCGTGGTAGAAGTCGCCATGGTGCATGTGGGAAACATGGGTTTGCGACCATTGCTTCCATTCGCCCATCGAATGCGGGTGCTTCTTGGCGTAGTTCTTCACCGCCAGCGGCGCGCGGCGGTCGGAGTTGCCCTCGCGCAGCACCGGGTTCACCGCCGAGCCCAGGCAGCGGGCGTAGCGGTCCTTGATCGCCTTGTCGGCGTCGGAGGCCGGGTTTTCCGGATAGTCCGGCAGCGCATAGCCCTTGGCCTGCAGTTCCTTGACGCAGGCGATCAGCTGGGCCACCGAGGCGCTGATATTGGGCAGCTTGATGATGTTGGTGTCGGGGTGCTGGGTCAGCTTGCCCAGCTCCGCCAGGGTATTCGGCACTTTCTGTTCGTCAGCCAGATAGTCGGGAAACTCGGCCAGGACGCGGGCCGCCAGCGAAATGTCCGCGGTGGCGACCTTGATGCCGGCGGAGCCGGCGAAGGCCTGGACGACAGGCAGGAAGGCGCTGGTAGCCAGCGCCGGCGCTTCGTCGGTCAGGGTGTAAATGATGCTGGGCTGTTCCGAAGGCATTACTCTATCTCCATAGTTATCTTGTGACGACAGAACGGTTGCGCGAGGCGCTGCCGGCGCATTGAAAGAGCTTGGAAAGGCGGGCGCGGGGTCCAGGCGACGCGGCCTGAGCGCGATCCGGCGACTCTCGGGCAATTTTCAAAAGCGAATTATACCTCTGTGCGGGCGCTTGGCTCGCAGCGCATGTGAACTTTTATGCGTTATAACTGCTTGGGGTCTGTTCGAATGTGAATTATAAATAGCGAGAGCGCCCATGCGTCGGCAATCTGTGGCTACTTTGCGGCCGGCTCTTGCTATCATTCGGCTCATTCATTCATTCATTCATTGTCGCTGTTTCCGCCATGTCCCGACTCATTCTGCTCAACAAGCCCTACGGTGTCATCTGTCAGTTTTCCGAGCACCCCTCGCATCCAACGCTCAAGTCCTGCGTGCCCTTGCCCGGCGTGTATCCGGCTGGCCGGCTGGACACCGACAGCGAAGGGCTGCTGCTGTTGACCGGAGACGGTGAGCTGCAGCACCGCATCGCCAATCCGCGCTGGAAACTGCCCAAGACCTATTGGGTGCAGGTGGAGGGCCAGATCCGCGAGGAACAGCTGGAACAACTGCGCCGTGGCGTGGATCTGGGCGATTTCACCACTCAGCCGGCGCAGGTGCGGCGCATCGACGCCCCCGATCTGTGGGAACGCAAGCCGCCGGTGCGTTTTCGCAAGACGGTGCCGGATGGCTGGCTGGAGATCGTCATCAGCGAGGGCAAGAACCGCCAGGTGCGGCGCATGACCGCCAAGGTGGGCCTGCCGACCTTGCGCTTGGTGCGGGCGGCGATAGGCCCGTGGGCGCTGGACGGTTTGCAGCCGGGAGACATGCGCGAGCTGGAGGTGGATCTTGCGGATTTGCCGCGGCTGCCCCATGCTCAGCGCATCGCCAAGCCGGGCGCGCAGCCGCGCGGCGGCGGCTTCCGGCGCGGAGGCCCGCGCAAGCCTTGAACCGGCGCCGGGCCGCGACGCGGCGGTTCCACATCGACGAGGCGGGCGCATGCAGATCCCCGAGTCCTACAATCCGGTGGCGCGCGATATCGCGCAGGCGCTGGTGGATGGTTTCGACAAGCATTACCGGCGCTTTCGCGACTGCAACCGCGGCGCCAAGGCCTTGTTCGAGGCCGGCGACTGGCAGGGCGTGCAGCAGGCGGTGCGCGACCGTATCCAGTTCTACGACCAGCGGGTGGCGGAAACGGTGGCGCGGCTGCATGGCGAGTTTCACGCCGAGCTGCTGGACGACGAGATCTGGCAGCAAGCCAAGCTCTACTTCATCGGCCTGCTGATCAGGCACAAGCAGCCGGAGTGCGCGGAAACCTTTTTCAACTCGGTGTTCACCCGCATCCTGCACCGCGATTATTTCAACAACGATTTCATCTTCATCCGCCCGGCGATTTCCACCGAGTACATAGAGTCGGACCCTCCGTCCTATCGCAGCTATTATCCGGCGCGCGACGGCCTGCGGGCGGTGCTACGGCGCATGGTCGAGGACTTCGGCTGGCAGCGACCCTTCACCCGGCTGCGCCGTGATATCGCATTGTCGCTGCGTCAGGCGCTGGCGTTGCTGGAGGGCCGCTGGCCGCGGCAGGAGGCCAATTACCAAGTTCAGGTGCTGTCGTCGCCGTTCTACCGCAATAAGTCCGCCTATGTGCTGGGCAAGGTGATCAATGGCGGCGCGCAGTACCCATTCGCGGTCCCGGTGCTGCACGACGCGCTGGGTGGCTTGTGTCTGGACACCTTGCTGCTGGAGCCATGGCGCATAGGCATGCTGTTTTCCTTCAGCCGCGCTTATTTCCTGGTGGACATGGAAGTGCCGTCCGGCTATGTGCAATTCCTGCGCGGCATGCTGCCGGGCAAGAGCAAGGCCGAGCTCTACACCATGCTGGGTTTGCAGAAGCAGGGCAAGAACACCTTTTATCGCGACTTCATCCAGCATCTGCAGCATTCCAACGACAGTTTCGTCATCGCGCCCGGCATCCGCGGCCTGGTGATGCTGGTGTTCACGCTGCCGTCCTATCCCTATGTGTTCAAGCTGATCAAGGATGAGTTCGGTGGCGCCAAGGAGGCGGACCGCGCGACGGTGAAGGCCAAGTATCAGTTGGTGAAGCGTCATGATAGGGTGGGGCGGCTGGCGGACACGCTGGAATTTTCCAATGTGGCGTTTCCCAAGGCGCGCTTCACCGAGGAGCTGCTGCGGGAGCTGCGCGCGCAGGCGCCGTCGCTGCTGGAGGAGGGGGCGGAGCAATTGGTGATCAAGCATCTGTATATCGAGCGGCGCTTGAAACCGTTGAATCTCTACCTGATGAGCGCCGAGCCGGCGGAAAAGGCGCGGGTGGTGCGCGACTACGGACTGGCGATCAAGGAACTGGCGGCGGCGAATATCTTTCCCGGCGACATGCTGTTCAAGAACTTCGGGGTGACGCGCTACGGCCGGGTCATCTTCTACGATTACGACGAGATCGAATACCTGAGCGATTGCCGCTTCCGCCGGATTCCGGAGGCGCCGTATCCGGAAATGGAGATGTCGGGCGAGGTCTGGTATCCGGTGGCGCGCAATGATGTGTTTCCGGAAGAGTTCGGCGCCTTCCTGTTGGGTGACGCCGAGGTCAGGCAGACGTTTCTGCGCCACCATCAGGATTTGCTGAGCCCGGTGTTCTGGCAGCAGCGCCAGCGCCGCATCGGCGCCGGCCACATCGAGGATTTCTATCCCTACCCGGAGGAGATGCGCTTCATCAACGCCTATCCGCGTTTTTATCGGCGGGAGCGGGCGCTTTGCCCGCAGCGGGATTGACGCAAGAAAAACGGGGAAGCGTTTGCTTCCCCGTCTGGGTGTTGAATGCGCGCGGGCGCGGCGTCTAGGCGCGGTGGCTGTCCTCGAAGTAGGCGATGGGCCCGGCGCTGGTTAAGCCAATGTGGAAGGTCGAGCTTTCCGGGAAGGTCTCGCCTATGCTTTCCGCGGCGCGCACGATCTCGTACAGCACTTCCACTTCCTTGAATTTACGGGTGATATTGTCATTGCCCTGCAACCAGGTCCGGATTTCCTCGGCATGCGGGTGGTTGTTTTCCAAGGCCAGCTGGCAGGCCGGCGTGCTGATCAGGCTGATCGCCGGCGGCATGCTGATGTCCAGCTGCTGCAATTGTTGGCTCGCCATGGCGGCGAAGCTGGACAATTCAAGGTTGGCCCGCTCACGGATGGAGGAAAGGGCAATGCTTCCATCGTCCGTAACCTGACTGAACAGCTGGACCAGGCCCGGGGCGGTGGCAGTGTTTTCAAGCGACATTGTTGTTGCTCCTGTCTCGGATGTTACCTTCTAGTAATATAGGAAACGTCCCCGGGTCTGGCCTGGTCAATTGGCCAGTTTCTTTAATTCATAGAGTAAAGCCTGAGCTTCCCGTGGCGAGAGATCGTCTAGATCGACCTCCAGAAGGCGTTCGACCGCCGGATTCGGTTCTGGTTCCACAGATGCCGTAGCAGGTAAACTGACAAATAGATCTGGCTGCACGCGGCTGGCGGAGTGGTTCTCCAATTCGGTCAAATAGCGGCGCGCTTCACGGATCACTTTGCCGGGCACGCCGGCCAGTTGCGCCACCGCCAGACCGTAGCTCTGGCTGGCCGGGCCTTCTTCCACATGATGCAGGAACACGATGCGATCCTTGTGCTCCACCGCGCTGAGGTGGACGTTGGCGACGCTGGGGTAATCGCCTGCCAGGCTGGTCAACTCGAAGTAATGAGTGGCGAACAGCGTGTAGGCGCGGCTTTTTTCTATCAGCGCCTTGGCGATGGCCCAGGCCAGCGCCAGGCCGTCGAAGGTGGAGGTGCCGCGGCCCACTTCGTCCATCAGCACCAGCGATTGCTCGGTGGCGTTGTTGAGGATGTTGGCGGTTTCGGTCATTTCCACCATGAAGGTGGAACGGCCGCCGGCCAGGTCGTCGGAAGCGCCGATGCGGGTGAAGATGCGGTCGATCTGGCCGATCACCGCGCGCTGAGCCGGCACGAAGCTGCCGATGTGGGCCATCAGCGTGATCAAGGCGTTCTGGCGCATATAGGTGGATTTACCGCCCATGTTCGGGCCGGTGATCAGCAGCAGCTTGCGCGCGTCGGACAATTTGGTGTCGTTGGCGATGAAGCGCTCCACCTCGGCCTCCACCACCGGGTGGCGGCCTTCGATGATTTCCAGCCGGGTGTCGGCGACGAACTCCGGCTCCACGTAGTTGTTGACGCTGGCGCGCTCGGCGAAGGAGGACAGCACGTCCAGCCCGGCCACCGCCTGGGCGATCAGCTTCAGGTCCGGGATGTGCGGCGCCAGCTGATCCAGCAGGTCTTCGTATAGCTGTTTTTCCAGCGCCAGCGCGCGATCCTGCGCCGACAGCGCCTTGTCCTCGAATTCCTTCAGTTCCGGCGTGATGTAGCGCTCTGCGTTTTTCAAGGTCTGGCGGCGACGGTAGTCGTCCGGCACCTTGTCGCCTTGGGCCTTGGTGACTTCGATGTAGAAGCCGTGCACGCGGTTGAATTCCACTTTCAGCGTCGGGATGCCGGTGCGTTCCTTTTCGCGCGCTTCCAGCGCCAGCAGGAAGGCGCCGCAGTCGGTCTGGATCGCGCGCAATTCGTCCAGCGTGGCGTTGAGGCCGTGGTTGATCACGCCGCCGTCGCGCAGGAAGGTGGAGGGCTCGGGCAGGATGGCCTGACTGAGCATGGTTTCCACCGGGGAATCGTCCGGCAGCAGGCGCGCCAGTTCGCCCAGCAGTTCGGCGTCCAGGCTGGCGGCCAGCCGCTTGACGCCGGTCAGCGCCTTCAGCGAATCGCGCAGCGCGGCCAGGTCGCGCGGGCGGGCGCTGCGCAGCGCGATGCGGGCGGTGATGCGTTCGATGTCCGCCACTTCGCTCAGTTGGGCGTGGGCGTCGTCATAGGCCGGCAGCAGGGCGCGCACCGCTTCCAGCCGGCGCGCCAGCTTGCCGTGGCTGCGGATGGGGTGATGCAGCCAATGGCGCAGCAGGCGGCTGCCCATGCTGGTGGCGCAGCCGTCCAGCAGCGAGGCCAGGGTCGGCGACGGTTCGCCGCGTATGGTTTCGGTCAGTTCCAGGTTGCGGCGGGTGGCGCCGTCCATGCGGATCAGCTCGCCGGCGTCTTCCACCGCCAGATTGGCGATGTGGGCCGGGTTCACGCTCTGGGTGGTCTTGACGTATTCCAGCAGCGCGCCGGCGGCGCCCACCGCCACCGGCAGGGTGTCGGCGCCGAAGCCGGCCAGGTCGCGGGTGCCGAAGTGCCGGGTCAGCGTCATCTGCGCCGATTCGATATCGAACTGCCACGGCGGCAGTTTTTTCTTGGGCGTGGCCACGGTCTCGAATACATTGAGGCCGGTGTCGTCCGGGATCACCAACTCGGCCGGCTTCAAGCGTTCCAGCTCGCTGTGCAGGTCGTCCACCCGGGTCTGCAATACTTTGAATTCGCCGCTGGCGAGCGACAGCCAGGCCAAGCCCAGCACGCCCTTGACCATGTTCACCGCCATCACCAGATTGTCGCGCTTGTCGTCCAGCAGCGCGGCATCGGTCAGGGTGCCGGGGGTGACGATGCGCACCACCTTGCGTTCCACCGGGCCCTTGGACAGCGCCGGATCGCCTATCTGTTCGGCGATGGCGACGGATTCGCCCATCTTGACCAGGCGCGCCAGATAGCCTTCGGCGGCATGATAGGGCACGCCGGCCATCTTGATCGGGTTGCCGCCGCTGGCGCCGCGGGTGGTCAGGGTGATGTCGAGCAAGCGCGCCGCCTTCTCCGCGTCCTCATAGAACAGTTCGTAGAAGTCCCCCATGCGGTAGAACACAAGCTTGTCGGCGTGTTCGCGTTTGATGGCCAGGTATTGCTGCATCATCGGGGTGTGCTGTGGCGTGCTCATCGGCTAAGGGCTCTTATGTTTTCAATAGACAACAGGATGCCGTGGCAGCTGCCCGCGCATCAAGGCAGCGTGGGCGCCAGGGCATCCCTGATTAATGTTTGGCCCCGCGCGAGGCGGGGTTTTGGAGAGTCGGCGCTATTTTAACGCAGGCCGCCAGCGGCGTCAGCCGCGCTGGCCGAGCTAGTGGTGATGCGGTTTGCATGGAGTGCCATCTTGTCAAGCGCCCAGCTCAACGATGGTTGTGATTGACTTGGTTTCATTGCGAATTTATGATTTATATCAAAGTTTCAGAAATTCCTGAAAATTGAGAATGTCATGAATATACCGCCTCTCGTTCAGTCCTTCGTGCTGCATTTCGGTGAAATGGGCAGCCGCTGGGGCATCAATCGCACTGTCGGCCAGATCTATGCGCTGCTATATGTATCGGAGAAGCCGCTGAACGCGGATGAAATCGCCGAGAGCCTGAGCTTTTCACGCTCCAATGTCAGCATGGGGCTGAAGGAGCTGGAGTCCTGGCGCCTGGTCCGGCTGCAGCACTTCCCTGGCGATCGCCGCGAATATTTCTCCACGCCCGATGATGTGTGGGCCATCTTCAAGACCTTGGCCGAGGAGCGCAAGAAACGCGAGGTGGAGCCGACGCTGACCATGTTGCGCGGCGCCATCATGGAAGCGCCGGCCAGCGAGGCCGAGCGCCATGCCCAGGCGCGGATGAAGGAGATGTACCAGCTGATCGAGTTGGTCACCACCTGGTTCTCCGATATCCAGCACATGGACGTGGAGACTTTGCAGCGCCTGATGAAAATGGGGTCGCAGGTGCAGAAAATCCTGCAATTCACCCACTCGCTTTCGAAACTGACCAGTCGCGACGGCGACAGGGAGTAGCCATGGACTTTGACCCGCTGGTATTGGCGCGCATGCAGTTCGGCGCCAATATTTCCTTTCACATTCTGTTCCCCACCATCAATATCGCGATGGGCTGGGTGCTGCTGTTCTTCAAGCTGCGCTATCTGAAAACCGGCCAACAGGGCTGGATGGACGCCTATGGTTTCTGGGTGAAGATTTTCGCGCTGTCCTTTGCCTTGGGCGTGGTCAGCGGCGTGACCATGAGCTTCCAGTTCGGCACCAACTGGCCCGGCTATATGCAGACGGTGGGCAATATCGCCGGCCCGCTCTTGGCGTATGAGATCCTGACCGCCTTCTTCCTGGAGGCCACCTTCCTCGGCGTGATGCTGTTCGGCCGTTCCAGGGTGTCGGAACGGGTGCATACCTGGGCCACCTTCCTGGTCGCCTTCGGCAACACGGTGTCGGCGTTCTGGATCCTGGCGCTGAACTCGTGGATGCAGACCCCGACCGGCTTCGAGATGGTGAACGGCAAGGCGGTGGTGACCAGCTGGCTGGAGGTGATCTTCAACCCCTCGCTGCCATACCGGCTCAGCCATATGCTGATCGCTTCCGGCCTGACCGCGTCCTTCCTGGTCGCCGGTCTGTCGGCCTATCGCCGGCTGAAGGGCGACCGCAGCGATGGCGCCAAGCTGGCGTTGAAAACCGGGGTGATCACCGCGGCGCTGCTGATTCCGCTGCAGATCTTCGTGGGCGACATGCATGGCCTGAACACCTTCAAGCATCAGCCGGCCAAGCTGGCGGCGATCGAGGGCATCTGGCACACCGAGAAGGGCGCGCCGCTGCTGCTGTTCGCGCTGCCCAACGCGGAAACCCGCCAGAACGATATGGCGGTGGGCATTCCCAAGCTGGCCAGCCTGATCATCACCCATGATCCCAACGGCGAGATCCGCGGTCTCAACGAGTTCGCCCAGCATCCGCCGGTGGGCAAGGTGTTCTGGAGTTTCCGGGTGATGGCGGGCGTCGGCGCGCTGATGCTGCTGGTGTCCTGGCTGGCCTGTTGGCAACTGCGCCGCCGCGGTCAATTGGCTCCGCTGATGCTGCGCGCGCTGGTGGGCATGACTTTCGCCGGCTGGGTAGCGACGCTGGCCGGCTGGTATGTGACCGAGATCGGCCGCCAGCCCTGGCTGGTGGAAGGGGTGCTGACCACGGCGCAGGCGGCGGGTCCGGCGACCGGCGGCATGGTGGCGTCGACGCTGGCGATGTATCTGAGCCTGTATCTGGTACTGCTGAGCGCTTATGTCTCGGTATTGTTCTACATGGCCGGCAAGGCCGCCGGCCAGTCCGGCGCTGACACTGCGCATCTCGAGGAGAAACTGGCATGAGTGGCGCCGCGTATTGGTTGCCGGTGGTATTCGCCGGCCTGATGGCCTTGTCCATGCTCATCTATGTGGTGCTGGACGGTTACGACCTCGGCGTCGGGCTGCTGCTGCCCTTCGCCAGCAATGACGAGAAGGACATGATGATCGCGTCCATCGGTCCGTTCTGGGACGCCAACGAAACCTGGCTGGTGCTGGGCGTGGGCCTGTTGCTGGTGGGCTTCCCGCTGGCGCACGGCATCATCCTCGGCGAGCTGTATCTGCCGGTGGCGCTGATGCTGGCCGGCCTGATCGTGCGCGGCGTGGCCTTCGACTTCCGCGTCAAGGCGCGCGAGCCGCACAAGCCGTGGTGGAATGTCGCCTTCGCCTGTGGCTCGCTGCTGGCGGCACTGACCCAGGGCGTGATGCTGGGCCGCTATCTGACCGGTTTCGCCGACGGCTGGCTGGCCTGGGGCTTCGCGCTGCTGGCCGGGATCGGCCTGGCGGCGGCCTACACGCTGCTGGGCGCCGGCTGGCTGATCATGAAGACCAGCGGCGCCTTGCAGGCCAAGGCGGTGGCCTGGGCGCGGCGCAGCCTGGCCGGCGCCGGGCTGTCGGTGCTGTTGGTGTCGGTGGCCACGCCGCTGGCCAGCAGCCATATCGCCGCCAAATGGTTCGCCTTGCCGGAATTCCTGCTGCTGTTGCCGCTGCCGCTGGGCTGCATCGTGCTGTTCGCCACCTTGTGGGTGATCCTGCCGCGCTTGGCGGTGCGCCAGGCCGCCGGCAACGATAACTGGTGCTGGGCTCCGTTTGCCTGCACCGTTGGCGTCGTGCTGCTGTCGTTCTGGGGGCTGACCTATAGCGTGTTCCCGGAAGTGGTGATAGGCCGGCTGGACATCTGGCACGCGGCCAGCGACACCGCGGCGCTGTGGGTGATCTTCTGGGGCGCGGCGGTGGTGTTGCCGGTGATCCTGCTGTACACCGCCTTCGTTTACCGGGTGTTCCACGGCAAGGCCAATGCGCTGACTTATCAGTAAATCCAGGCCGCGTCATGCGCTCACAACAGCCGCCTTTGCATTGCAAAGGCGGCTGTTGCCATACTGGGAGCCCGTCATCCGCCTGCAATCCGTCGCGGCGACAATAGCCCATTTTGTCCACGCGGCAAGCTCAAGGAAGCCCTTATGTCTGATTCCGGTACCACTCCGGCCTGGCCTTATCCGCGCTTCATCGCCCATCGCGGCGGCGGCGTCCTGGCGCCGGAAAACACCTTGGCCGGTTTCCGCGAAGGCCGGCGCTATGGCTACCGCGGCGCCGAATGCGATGTAAAACTGTCCGCCGACGATGTCTGCTTTCTGTTGCACGACGACACGGTGGAGCGCACCAGCAACGGACACGGCGCGGCGGCGGCGATGAGCATGGCGCAGTTGGCGCGGCTGGACGCCGGCGGCTGGAAGGGCGCGGCGTTTGCCGGCGAGCCGATGCCGACGCTGGACAATGTCGCCGCCTACTGCCTGGCCCAGAGCATCGCCTTGAATATCGAGATCAAGCCCTGCCCGGGACGGGAAATAGACACCGGCGCGACAGTGGCGGCGGAGGCCGCGCGGCTATGGGCCGCGGCTCCGGTTCCGCCCTTGCTGTCGTCTTTTTCCGCGGAAGCGCTGCGCGCAGCGCGCGAAGCCGCGCCGCATGTGCCGCGCGCCTGGCTGGTGGAGCAGGTGCCGGCGGACTGGGAGACAGGCTTGCGCGAACTGGGCTGCATCGCGCTGCATTGCGATTATCTGGGCCTGAGCGCGGAGTTGGCCGCCGCGATCAAGCAAGCCGGCTTTCAATTGCTGTGCTACACGGTGAACCGGCCCGCCGACGCCGAGCGGCTGCTGGCCTGGGGCGTGGATAGTGTCTGCACCGACCGGCTGGATCTGCTGGCGGCGGGGTAGCAGGGGGTGACGAGCTCACTGGTGCTCGGGAGATCGTAAACAAGTTCTTAGAACCTGTTCAAAGTCTGCTGCGCTGCGGCGGGATGGATAGAAATGGGCGTTGAAACCGGCTTCGAAATGCTTATGTACCAACCGTACATTCCGTTTTCTCAGCCGTTTTCGCCTTGTCTCGCTCTTGCTCGCGAGACTTTGAACAGGTTCTTAGACGCTGAAGCGGCCGGCTAGCTGCCCCAGGCGCTGGGACACCGCTTGCAACTCGCTCGCGGTCTGGGCGCTGGCTTCGACGGCGCTGGCATTGGTTTCCGACATCCGCGCCACGTCTTCCACGTTCTGCGCCAGCGATTGGCTGGTGCTGCTCTGTTCCCGCAGCGCCTGGCTGATCTGATGGATGCTGTCCAGCACCTGGTCCACGCACTGGCGGATGGTGGCGATGCTGGCGCCGGCGCTGCGGGTATTGTCCTGGCCTTGCATGATGGCGCTCATCCCGGTCTGCATATTGGCGATGGCCTGCTGCGAGGTGCGCTGAATCTCGGACACGATGCCGCTGATCTCGGTGGTGGACTGCGCGGTGCGCTCGGCCAGCTTGCGCACTTCGTCGGCAACCACGGCGAAGCCACGGCCTTGTTCGCCGGCGCGCGCCGCCTCGATGGCGGCGTTCAAGGCCAATAGATTGGTTTGATCGGCGACATCGCGGATCACGTCGACGATGCTGGCGATGGATTCCGACTGTTTGCCCAGCGCGCCTATGGTTTCCGAGGCCGAGCTCACGTCGCGAACGATGCTGTCCATGCTGGCTCCGGCCTCGCTGATGATGGCGTTGCCCTCGCTGGACTGACTAACCGCGGTGCGGGACAGCTGGTTGGCCTGTTCCGACTGTTCCGCGCTGACCATCAGGCTGGTGCTCAGTTGCTCGATCGCCGCCGCCATGCTGGCCGCCGACTGGGTCTGCTGAGTGCTGCTATGGCTGATGTTCTGCGCGCTTTGCGCCATCTGGTCGGCCGCGGCGTTGACTTCGCGCGAGGTGTCCAATAGCTGGACGACGGTTTCACGCAGCTGATTGCGCATCAGGCCGATGGCGGCGAGCAGGCTGCTGTTGTCCTGCGCGCGCAGCTGGATCTGGATGCCCAGCTGGCCGGCGGCCAGTTGCTCGACCACGCTTTGCACATAGAAGGGCTCGCCGCCCAGTTGCAGCGTGATGGATAGATAGAGCTGATGGAACAGGAAGCTGGCCAGCAACATGGTGGCGAGGCCGATGCCGATATACAGATTGCGCTGGCCTTGCATCCGTCCGATGCGGGCCTGCAGCAAGCCATCCAGGTTCTGCAGCGCGCTATCGCTGAAATGGGTGATGACACTGGCGCTGCGCGCCGCCAGGCCGGCCACGCCCAGCGTTGCGCCGGTCTTCCCCGCCACCGCGCCGTCTATAGCTGCCACTTGCAGCTGGTGGAAGGCAGCCAATTGCTGATTGTCGGCGTCCAGCGCGCTCTTGACCGCGGGGTTGTAGGCCTGGGCCTTGGCCAGGTCGCTGTTCAGACCGTCCAGCGCGCTGCTGATCAGAGGGCGCAATTCGACCAGACGGTCGCGCTCGGCCGGCGTCAGCGCTTGTCCGGTTTCGGGCTTGGCGGCCCAGGCCAGCGCCTCGCCTATGGTATTGGCCAGCGTCGGCAGCTTGGTGGTGGCCGCGTCCATCAGATAGTAGCTGTCGATGTCCGGGTCCAGCGTCAGGTTGGAGTTGTCGCTGGCGACGCCCAGCAGGGCGTTGAGTTTGTCGGCGGCATTGTCGAAACCGGCGATGATTTTGTCGGGTGGGGCGCTGCCCAGTTGTGCGAGCGCCGCGCGCGCCGCGCTGGCGGTTTTCCAGGCGTCTTCGCTCTGCAGGGCGCCGCCGGATTGGGCATGGGCGTTTTGCAACTGCGTCCACGCCTGGTCGAGTCGGGCCACGGCCTCCGGCTGTGCGGCCTTGGCGGCGGCGTTGCCCTGCGCGGCGCGCACCGCCAGGTCCTGCGCCAGTTCCAGCGCGCCCAGCACCCGGTTCAGCGGCTGGATGTAGGCGACGCCCACTCTTTCTTTTTGCGAGAAGTCGATATTGTCCTGATTGGTGCGGTACAGGCCGTACACCATATAGAGCAGGGCCGCCGCGAATACCGCGCCGATCAGCGCGAAACGGCTGGGGTAGCTCAGACCTTGCATCAACCTTACCATGGGTGTTGTCATCATCTCGCTCCCGGCGATGGCGGCGGCGCCCGCAATAGGGTTCTTGGCCGTGTCTGTACCAGAATAGGCAATTTTCGGGCAAGAGAGCTGAGCGATGGACGGCAAGCTTGGCAATGACTAAGGGCTATATCAGCCAGAAGCGCAGTGCAGTGCGACGCCTGCTGGGCGTTATTGGCATGGTTTGCCAAAAAAATGCCTTGGTCATTTAAAATGCTATTGGTTTTTTGCCGCGTCGGATGCTGTCAGGAATAACAGCTGAATAAATATGCTTATGGTGTTGCTTGCGCGGTGGTGGAGGCAGAGCGACCGCGTGTGAATTCCATTGCCAGCAAACACTCTATTTTGCTAAATTCGCCGGGTTTCGCATGGAAACAGTCTGACAAAATAGCGTCATCGCTCAGTCTGTTCTGGTGCGTTTGAGCCGCCCATATCGGCCCGCGTGGCGATCGCCGCGGCGGCTCGATTCAGGGTTTTAGAGCCGATTCACGATCTCGCGGGCAAGAGCGAGACAAGGCGAAAATGGCTGAGGAAGCGGAGTGTGCTTGGCGCATGAGCATTTCAGAGCCGCATTCATCGTGTGACGTCTCACGACGCGCAGCAGATCGTGAACCCGTGATAAGCCCTCATCCCGGCATCAAGACCGGGGCAGAAACCAACCTTCCAGTCTGAAATCCTTCCGGCGCGCGTCGCCCATTTCCAGATTGTCACGCTCAGAGCTTTAAGAGGAATCATGGAGTTGCTTCATTCTTTTATCAATGCCGCCAATGATGTGATTTGGGGCAAGGTACTGATCGGCCTGCTGCTGGCCGTCGGTGTGTATTTCTCGCTGCGCTCCGGCCTGTTGCAGCTGCGGCTGTTCGCGCGCGGCTGGCGCGAAATGATGGGTGGCCGTGGCGGCCACCGCAGCAAGGACGACATCTCGCCGTTCCAGGCCTTTGCCACCGGCCTCGCCAGCCGGGTGGGCACCGGCAATATCGCCGGCGTGGCCATCGCCATTGCCGCCGGCGGTCCCGGCGCGGTGTTCTGGATGTGGCTGACCGCGATGCTGGGCATGGCCAGCGCTTTTGCCGAGTCGACCCTGGCGCAGCTGTTCAAGACCAATCACCATGATGATACCTTCCGCGGCGGCCCGGCCTATTACATTCAAAAAGGCCTGGGCCAGCGCTGGCTGGGCGTGGTCTTCGCGTTGTGCCTGATTCTGGCCTTCGGCCTGGTGTTCAACGCGGTGCAGGCCAACTCCATCGTGGCGGCCACCGAGGGCGCCTGGGGCTGGAACCGCTATATGGTGGGCGTGGCGCTGGTGGTAATGACCGCCCCCATCATATTTGGCGGCATCCGTTCGGTGGCGCGGGTGGCGGAATGGCTGGTGCCGGTAATGGCGGCGATTTACCTGCTGATGACCTTCTATGTGTTGGCGGTGCATGCCGCCGAGCTGCCGGGCCTGATCGTACTGATCGTCAAGAGCGCCTTCGGCCTGGAGCAGGCGGCGGGCGGTTTCGCCGGCTACGCGGTGAGCCAGGCGATGATGCTGGGCATCAAGCGCGGCCTGTTCTCCAACGAGGCCGGCATGGGCTCGGCGCCCAATGCGGCGGCGACGGCGACTTCGCGCCATCCGGCCAGCCAGGGTGCGATCCAGATGTTCGGCGTCTTCATCGACACCATGGTGATCTGTACCGCCACCGCGGCCATCATTCTCTTGTCCGGCGTGCATGACCAGGGCTTGAGCGGCGTGGCGCTGACGCAGAAGGCGATCGAGGCGCAGTTCGGGCCGATAGGCGCGTCCTTCTTGGCGGTGGCGATGTTCCTGTTCGCGTTTTCCACCATCATCGGCAATTACGCCTATGCCGAGGGCAATGTCGAGTTCATCCGCAGCAACAAGCGGATATTGCTGGCTTTCCGCCTGATCGTGCTGGCGATGGTGATGTTCGGCGCGGTGGCCAGTCTGCCGTTGGTATGGGATATGGCCGACTTCGCCATGGGCTTGATGGCCTTGATCAATCTGGTGGCCATTGTGCTGCTGTCGCGCTATTTCTTCATCGTGCTGAAGGATTACGAGCGCCAGTTGAAGCAGGGCGAGTCCACTCCGGTGTTCAAGGTGGCGGATTACCCGGAACTGGCGGCCAAGGTGGAAAAAGACATCTGGTAAGTCTGAACCTGGTTCCAACGATAAACAGCCCGCGTTTCGACGCGGGCTGTTTTGCTGTGGAGCAAGCTCAAATGGTCTTGGAGTAGCGCGCCTGAGTGCGGCGCTCGCGCAGGTGGCGGTCGAAGATCATCGCGATATTGCGGATCAGGAAGCGCCCCCTGGGTTCCACCATGATGAAGTCGCCGTCGAAGGACAGCAGGCCTAGTTGCTGGAACTCGCGGATCTGCGGCAGTTCTTCCGCGAAGTACTCGGCGAAGTTGATGCCGTGGATTTCCTCCAGCGCCTCCACCGACAGCGAGAAGCGGCACATCAGGCCCTGGATGATACTGCGGCGCAGAATGTCGTCATTGTCCAGCGTCAGCCCGCGCAATACCGGCAGGTGGCCGCTGTCCAGCGCCGCGTAGTAGCTGTCCAGATCCTTGGCGCTCTGACTGTAGCAGGGGCCGACCTTGCCGATTGACGACACGCCAAGACCTATCATGTCGCAGTCGGCGTGGGTGGAATAGCCCTGGAAATTGCGCTGCAGCCGGCCTTGGCGCAGCGCGGTGGCCAGCTCGTCGTCCGGCTTGGCGAAGTGGTCCATGCCGATGAAGACATAACCGGCGTCGGCCAGGCGCTGCACCGAGTCTTGCAGAATATCCAGCTTGGTTTCCGCCGAGGGCAGGTCGGCCTCGTTGATGCGGCGCTGCGGCATGAATACAGTGGGCAGGTGGGCGTAGTTGTACAAGGCCAGACGGTCCGGCCCGATGGCGATCACCTTGTCCAGCGTGCGGCGCACCGATTCGCGGGTTTGCAGCGGCAGGCCGTAGATCAGGTCTACGCTGACCGACTTGAAGCCGGCGTCGCGCGCGGCCTGGATCACTTCCAGCGTTTCCTCTTCGGACTGAACCCGGTTCACCGCCTGCTGCACCGCCGGCTCAAAGTCCTGAATGCCGACGCTGATGCGGTTGAAGCCGAGTTCGGCCAGCTTGAAGATTGTCGCGGCGCTGACTTTGCGCGGGTCTATTTCTATGGAATACTCCCCCTCCTTCAAGAACTCGAAATGAGTCTTGAGCAAGGTCATCAGTCGTTCCAGTTGCGCGTCGGACAAGAAGGTGGGGGTGCCGCCGCCGAAATGCAGCTGTATCACCTGCTCGCGGCGCCCCAGACAGGAGGCGACCATGCGGACTTCTTTTTCCAGATAGTCCAGGTACAAGTCAGCCTTGCTGCTGTCCTTGGTGATGATCTTGTTGCAACCGCAGTAGTAGCAGATAGTGTTGCAAAAAGGTATATGAGCGTACAATGATAAAGGTTTACGGTTGGCGCCGATGCTGCGCTGCCGTAGCCAGTGGATGTAGTCTGTTTCGGCGAAACCCGGCGTAAAGCGATCCGCAGTCGGGTATGACGTATATCTAGGACCTGTCCCGTCGAGGCGCTCGATCAGCGCGCGGTCGAATTCAAAATGGGCAGGAGAAAATGGGTGGGTGGTCTTCATGTCGTATTTGGATAGCAAAACCTCTGGTGGACTGGTAAATTTGCGGAAATCCTGCGAATTTCGCTTTGATAAGGGTCAAGCTTCAGCGCAAGCTTGCACTAAACATGCCATGTCCGATCAGAACCATATCTCTTTGCATAACCTGAAGGTCTCCTGCTCCAACTGCAGCCTGAAGGAACTCTGTCTGCCGGTTGGGCTCAACCGCGAGGAGTTGACCCAGCTTGACGCGGTGATCCGCCAGAGCCGCCGTTTGAAGCGCGGCGAGTACCTGTTCCGCAGCGGCGAGGGTTTCCGTTCGCTGTTCGCGGTGCGCACCGGCTTCTTCAAGACCAGCGTCGCCAGCCAGGACGGCCGTGAACAGGTCACCGGCTTCCATATGTCCGGTGAATTGATGGGCCTGGACGGCATTTCCGCCAATGTGCACGGTTGCGACGCCATTGCGCTGGAAGACAGCGAGGTGTGTGAACTGCCGTTCAGCCGCATGGAGAGCCTGGGACGCGAAATTCCCACGCTGCAGCACCATTTCTACCGTCTGATGAGCCGCGAAATCGTTCGTGATCAGAATGTAATGTTGCTATTGGGCAACATGAAGGCGGAGGAGCGCTTGGCCGCCTTCCTGCTCAATCTGTCGCAGCGTCTGTCCACCCGCGGCTTCGCCGCCAACGATTTCATCCTGCGCATGAGCCGCGAGGAAATCGGCAGCTTCCTGGGCCTGAAACTGGAAACCGTCAGCCGCACGCTGTCCAAGTTCCAGCAGCAAGGCTGGATCACGGTAGACCATAAGCATATCCAGCTGGTGATGGTGGACGAGCTAAAAGCGCTGATCTCCGGTTGCGCGCACGCCAACGGGCATTGAACGCGCAGCGCCGCATTGCTAAAGGCAGGCCATGGTCCTGCCTTTTTTCATGGGCTAGGGCTGCCGGCGATTTGTTCCAATAGCCGCGACAAGGGCGCTTCCTGCGGCCAGCCGGGCGGCACGGCGAAGCCGCGCGCCACTTCATGCCAGCAAGCATCGGCGCCGGCTTGCAGCTCCGCCAGCAATTGCGGCGCCGCCGCCTGTTCCAGCTGCGCGCGCAATGCCGCCGCGGTATGGGTCTGTTCGAAGCCAAGCCGCGCCGGCGCCAGCCAGCTCAGTCTGGGCAGCCAGGCCCAGCGCGAGGCCGTGCTGGAGGCCGGCCATTCGCCGCGCAGCGGCCAGTATTGCCCGTATAGCGGCTGGGCCTGTGGCGGCGGTTCCGGCGCGGTGTCCAGGGCGTGGAACAGCCAGCCGCTGAGCCGGGCGCCGACCGCGCAGCCGGCAAAACCCGCCGGCAGCATGGCTTGGGCCGCCGGGTGACGGGATAGGCGCAGCTGGGTTTGCAATTTACGGGCTTTCAAGGCCCAGGCGTCGCGCAGGCTGGGGCCGGTCAGGGTGTCCGCGCCGCGGCCCAGCTGCAGGTAGAACTTGCTGGCGGTTTCCAGGTGCAGCGGCTGGCCGTCGAGACGCAGCAGGAAGTCGAATTCGCCGATGGTGCGGCCGTCCGGGGCGCGTACTGGCAGATTGTTGGCGAGCAGCTGGATATGCGGCGCCAGCCGGAACCAGAACGATAGCAGTCTTTCCGCGTAATGGCCGAGGCGGCGGGTGGGTTGACGCGCCAGCCAACCGTGCAACTCGGCCGGATCGGCGTCCAGCGCTTGCAGCAGCGCCGGGCCGTCGGCGCCCAGCAGCCGTTGCGGCGCGATGTCGGCGCCGCTGTTCCACGGCGCCGGAGCGGTCAGCAGAAAAGCCAGATCGCGCACCGCCGGGTGCGCGTAGGGCAGGGTGAACGACGGCTTATTCGCCATCCTTGGCGGGGGCATCGTGGCGGACTTCGCCGTCGGCGGCGCGCTGAACCTGTTTGAGGAAGCCGCGCAGAATGTCGATTTCCTCGCGTAGCAGGCCGGCGCGGTTGAACAGGGTGCGCATCCGGCGCATCATGCGTTCGCTGTTGCGGCGGCGGAAATAGCCTATCTTGTCCATGGTCTGTTCCAGGTGGCCGCAGAAGCCTTCCACCTCGCCCAGCGCCGCCGCGTCGCTGTCCGCGCGCAGGTAGTCGACATCCACGCCAGTGTGGCTGAACAGCTCGTAAGTCATCACCTGCACCGCCATCGCCAGGTTCAGCGAGAAGTAGTCCGGGTTGCCGGGGATGGTGACCAGGCGATTGCATTGTTCGACTTCTTCGATCGACAGGCCGAAGGTTTCGTTGCCGAACACCAGGGCCACCTGTTCGCCGGCGCGGGCGCGCGCCACCAGTTCCGGAGTGGTCTGGCGCGGGGTGGACAGCGGGGTGGTCAGTTCGCGGCGGCGGCTGGTTAGCGCGCAGGCGATGGTGACGTCTTGCAAGGCCTCGGCCAGGCTGGACACCACGGTGGCCTGCTCCAGCAGATCCACCGCGCCGGAGGCCAGGGTATTGGCTTCGTCGCTGGGAAACACTTTGGGTTCAACCAGATACAGCCGGCTCAGGCCCATGGTCTTCATCGCCCGCGCGGCGGAGCCGATATTGCCCGGATGGTTGGGCCGCGCCAACACCACGCGAATGTTTTTCAGAAAATCAGGTACTTGGGGTTTATTCATCAGCAGTTTCACATTAAAATAGCCGGCTTATCGAAAAGCCCGCGCGCCGTTTTGCGCGCAAGGCCAGCGCTTGCCGGATGGGCAGGCATGTCGCCTTGCCCGATTGCGCCGGGTTTTTCTTGTTCCTTAACCCAGATTGTTACTAGCAGACGTCGCGTCATGTGGCGGACGTCTGTCATGGTTGAAAGTGTAGAGGCCGTCAATGCATCCGATGCTCAATGTCGCGGTGAAAGCCGCTCGCCGCGCTGGCAGTGTCATTCAGCGCGCGTCGCTGAATCTCGACGCGGTGCGCGTAGAGCGCAAGAAACACAATGACTTCGTGACCGAAGTGGACCGCGCCGCGGAAGAGTCCATCATCGCTTCCATTCTGGAAGCTTATCCCAAGCACGCGATTCTAGCAGAAGAGTCCGGCGCGAAAGGCATCGGTTCGTCGGAATACGAGTGGATCATCGATCCCATCGACGGCACTACCAACTTCTTGCACGGCCACCCGCAGTACGCGATTTCCATCGCGCTGGCGCACAAGGGCCAGGTGCAGCAAGCCGTGGTCTTCGATCCCAACCGCAACGATCTGTTCACCGCCTCGCGCGGCGTCGGCGCCTTCCTCAACGATCGCCGCATCCGCGTGTCCAAGCGCTTCATGATGAATGAATGCGTGATCGCCACCGGTTTCCCGGTGTCCGACCAAAGCTATATCGACCAATACCTGGGCATGCTCAAGGATGTGCTGGCCAAGACCGCCGGCGTGCGCCGCGAAGGCGCGGCCTCGCTGGACTTGTGCAATGTGGCTTGCGGCCGCGTGGAAGGCTTCTGGGAACTGAACCTCAAGCCTTGGGACATCGCCGCGGGCAGCCTGATCGTGCAGGAAGCGGGCGGCATCGTCACCGACTTGTCCGGCGAGCAGGGCTGGCTGGAGTCCGGCGACATCGTCGCCGCCAACCCGAAAGTGCTGGCGCAGCTGCTGCACACGCTGGCGCCGCATATCGGCAAGTAAGCGCTGTCGGCTTGGCCCACTGGGGCTTGGCTAAGCGGGTCACGGCGTCCTCGGGGACGCCGTTTTTGTTTGGAGCGTGAGATGAAACAGTTTTTGGGTTCGATCGCCCTGGTGGTGACGGATTACGATGAAGCCATCGCCTGGTATGTGGACAAGTTGGGTTTTGTGTTGCTGGAGGACGAACGGCAGGGCGAGGACAAGCGCTGGGTGCGCGTGGCGCCGCCGGGGGCGAGCGAGTGCGCGCTGCTGCTGGCCAAGGCGAGCAATGAGCGGCAGCAGGCGGTGGTGGGCACGCAGACCGGCGGCCGCGTCGGTTTCTTCCTGCATACCGACGATTTCTGGCGCGATTACCGCCGCATGGCGGCGGCGGGCGTGAGCTTTAGTGAGCAGCCGCGCGAGGAAGCATATGGCACCGTGGTGGTGTTCGAGGATTTGTACGGCAATCGCTGGGACTTGCTGCAATTGAAGTCCGGCGTTTAAACGCCGGCAGGGCCCCGTGAATAACAAAGAGCCGCG
>NZ_LDUI01000058.1:0-40558 GCF_001043555.1 Chromobacterium sp. LK1
AGTCCCGTCCACTCCGCCAACGCATTAAAGCAGTAGCCTAATCGGTAACACGGTTTTTGGGCGGTTAGTCTCAGTTGGTAGAGCACTGCCTTCACACGGCAGGGGTCGCTGGTTCGAGTCCAGTACCGCCCACCAATTGCTGGAGTGGTAGTTCAGTTGGTTAGAATACCGGCCTGTCACGCCGGGGGTCGCGGGTTCGAGTCCCGTCCACTCCGCCAAGCATTGCAAAAAAGCAGCCTTTCGGCTGCTTTTTTGCATTATCGACTCAAGATTTTAATTCAACATACATACAACACTGCGTTTAGGACAAATAACTACTGTTTGAGACGATATCAGCTTGCAAAGCGCAAAGCCTAAAGTGATACTGCGGTTGACTTTCTGATATCTTTATAAAGAGATTCAACTATGCGCAACTTAATCCTGGTGGCTGGCTGTTGCGCCAGCACGCTGGCCCTGGCAGGCGCGCCTGCCGACAAGGCCATCTGGGAGTACACGGTCAAGGACGGCGACAATCTGTGGGCGCTGGCGGCCGAGCACCTATCGTCCCCCGCTTACGTGCCCAAGCTGCAAGTCCGCAACCGCATCGCCAATCCCTACCGACTGGTGCCAGGCAGCATTCTGCGCGTGCCCTATCCCTGGATCAAACAAACGCCGTCCGACGCCACGCTGGAGGAAGTGTCCGGCGACGCCCGCGCCGTCAATGGCGCCGGCAAGCCGCTAAATCTGGCCGTGGGTCAGAAGTACCCCAAGGGCACCCATTTCAAGACCGGCAATGACGCCATGATCAAGCTGCGCTTCGTCGACGGTTCCTCACTGCTGATCAACGCCAACTCCGATCTGACGCTGCAAACCCAGGTCTATTATCCCAGCACCGGCGCGATCAAGTCGCAGATCAAACTGGACAACGGCAGCACCGGCAACTCGGTGATACCCAATATCCTGATGCCCAGCCGCTACGAAATCCGCACCCCATCGGCGGTCACCACCGTGCGCGGCACCGAGTTCCGCGTCAACGCATCCGAACAGGAAGACACCTCGGCCGAAGTGCTCAAGGGCGTGGTGGAAGTCAAAGGCAAGCACAGCAAGGTCGATGTGCCCGCCGGCTTCGGCACCCTGTCCAGCCTCAAGG
Source organism: Chromobacterium sp. LK1 (assembly GCF_001043555.1). Taxonomy (NCBI): domain Bacteria; kingdom Pseudomonadati; phylum Pseudomonadota; class Betaproteobacteria; order Neisseriales; family Chromobacteriaceae; genus Chromobacterium; species Chromobacterium sp. LK1. Next base: position 1,130 of record NZ_LDUI01000058.1, read on the forward strand.
ACGGGCCGAGCGCGCCGGAGGAATTGCCGCCGCCACCGGATCTGTCCTCCCTGGCGGACCTAAACCAATTCAACCCGCCGCCGCTGGAATGGGCCAGCAATGAACACGCCGCCTCCTATCGCGTCACCCTCAACGGCAAGAAGCGCCTGGCCGAGCGCCAGCTGCAAGCGCCTCGCTACTATCCCAGCCTGCCGGGCAACGGCGATTATGTGCTGCAAGTTCGCGCCAAGAGCCGTTCCGGACTGGAAGGCTATGACAGCAGCCGCAGCTTCAAGCTGCAAGCCTATCCGCTGCCGCCGCTTCTGTTCACCCAGGCCGGCGGCGCGCAATTGCGCGGCCAGACCTTGCCGTTGCGGGTCAACGCCACGCCGGAGCAACCGCTGCGCCTGCAGCTCGCGCGCCAGCCGGACTTCGCCCAGCCGCTGCTGGAACAGACCCTGACCGGAGCCGAGTTCAAGGCCAATCTGCCGGAGCCCGGCACTTGGTATTGGCGACTGGCGCGGCTGGATGCGCAAGGCCGCCCCGGTCCCTACTCCACCCCTCAGAAAGTCGAAACCAAGGGCTGGCTCAGCCGCTTGCAGCAGTCCACCCCGGTACTGGCTGGCCGCCCTTATCCCATCACCCGCGCGCGCTACACGCTGACCCTGACCCCGATGCCGACGCAGGGCGCAAAACGCCAGCCCTTCAGCCTCAGCAGCGAGCAGCCGCAATGGGAACTGAAAGCGCTGCAAGCCTTGCCGGCCGGTCAATACCGGGCCGAGGTCAAGGTCGAGGGAGAGCACGGCTACCTGGCGAAGGAAGAGCAAGAAATGCTCACTCTTCCCTAAAAACTTCCCTAGAATGGCAGCATGCTAACTTTTTATCGCGACAAGATTCTGCGCTTGTTGCCGTTTCTGCTGGCCCTGCTGGCAGCCCTGCTAACCCTGTCCGGCCTGCTGCTGCGGCTGGATTTCTGGCTGTATGACGGGCTGATCCGGCTCAAGACCAACCATGAGCAAAACAGCGACATCGTCGTCGTCGCGGTCGACGAGCGCAGCCTGTCCGAACTCGGCCGCTGGCCCTGGCCGCGCGAATACCATGCCCAACTGGTGGACAAGCTGTCCCAGGCCCGCGCGGTGGGCCTGGACATCGTGCTGGCCGAAGCCTCGCACAACACGCCGGAATCGGACCAGGCGCTGGCCGACGCCATCCGCCGCAATGGCAAGGTGATCAGCCCGGTATTTCCCGAGATGCAAGGCAACCGGCTGACCGAAACCCGGCCGCTGCCCAATATCGCCGCCGCCAGCGCCGGCCTCGGCCACACCGATTACGAACTGGACAATGACGGCGTGATCCGCCGCGTTTACCTGAAGGCCGGCCTGGGCTCGCCCCACCACCCCAACTTCGCCCAGGCGGTGCTGGATCTGGCCAATGGCCAGCGCCAGTCCGAGCAGCAGAAAATGGCGATGCCGCCCGGCGAACCGGACAGCTGGCTGCGCGAAGACCCGGTGATGGTGCCCTATCTGTCCGGCCCGCCGCCGTTCCAGCAAGTGTCCTATATAGACGCGCTCAATGAGCTGCCGGCCTCTTTCTTCGCCGGCAAGATCGTGCTGGTGGGCGCCACCGCCACCGGCCTGGGCGACATCCACTCCACCCCGCTGTCGGCCAATAACCGCGGCATGCCCGGCGTGGAAATCAACGCCTTCCTGCTGCACGGACTGCAGACCGACAACACCCCGATGCCGCTGCCGCTGGGCTGGAAAGCCGCCATCAACGCGCTGGCCATCCTGCTGCTGGATCTGCTGCTCAGCCGTTACAAGCACCGCCAGGGCATTCTGCCGGCCTATCTCTTGGCCTCCTGTGGCGTGCTGGTGCTCAGCGTGCTGCTGCTGACACTGGCCTCGGTGTTCTGGAGCGGCGTCACCACCGCCATCCTGCTGTGGCTGGCCGGCAGCATCCGCTTCGTGTCGCGGCAATCCAAGCTGCTGCTGCAGGCCAATACCGATGGGTTGACCAGTTTGTACAATCGCCGCCACTTCGACGAGGTGCTGGCGCCGGTGCTGGACAAGCACCGCGCCGCCGGCAAGGCGCTGGCACTGCTGATTCTCGACGTCGACAACTTCAAAGGCTACAACGACCACTACGGCCATTATGCCGGCGACCTGATCCTGCAACGGCTGGCGCAGGAGCTGCAAGCCAGCTTCTCCACCCGGCGCCATGTGGTGGCGCGGCTGGGCGGCGAGGAATTCGGCGTGCTGCTGGAAGAATGCGGGCTGGATCAGGCGGTGGCCGCGGCGGAAGACTTCCGCCTGCGGCTGGCCGCGCTGGAACTGCCCCACCTGAAGAGTCCGCTGCGCAAGGTCACTTGCAGCATAGGTGTCGCCGCGCGCGTGCCGGACCCGGACGACAGCGGCCGCACCTTCTACGAAGACGCCGACAGCGCGCTCTACATCGCCAAGCGCTCCGGGCGCAATACGGTCAGCCCCACGCCCGCGGGACGCGCGCTGCAGCATCAGCGCTGAAGCGCAGCATCACCAACAGGTTCTCAGAAGGCGTAGCTGGCGGACAGATACAGCATCCTCCCCCATAAATCGGTGGCCGCGCCGGAATAGCCGGCGACGCCGCTGCCGAACCCCTCCCCGGTGGCATAGGACGGACGCCGGTCGCCCAGATTGCGGATGCCGCCATTGACCTTGAAGCCCTTGAACGGCGCCAGGCCGAAATTCAGGTCCAGCGCGGTGTAGGACGCCACCCTCTGCTTCAACTTGCCGCCATGGCCGTACAGCTGTGAATACTGGTTCTTGTAGGAGGCGTAGCTGCGCGCCGCCAAACCCAGCGAATACGCCGCCTTGCTGTACGTCACTTCGAACACATTCTTCCAGCGCGGCTGCGCGCCATAATCGGCGTACTCCAGCAGCGGATCGGTTTCGGTCTGCGACTCCTGATAGCTGAAAATGCGGTTCTGCGCATTGCGGAATTTCAGCTTGCCGTAAACCCCCAGCGACCAATCGTATTGCACATCGATGTCGACGCCGCGGGTGCGGGTCTTGCCGATATTCATATACGGCGCCGAAATATATTCGATGTCCCCGCGCACGCCGGGCATATCGGACGGCTTGCGCACCACGAAACCGGGAAAGCGGCCCGGGTTGTCCAGCACATATTGCGGGTCCAGCGACTGCACGGTATTGGTCACCTCGATCTGATACCAGTCCACGGTGGCGGACAGCGCCTTGCTGGGCTGCAGCACCAGGCCCAATGCATAGTTCCTGGAATCCTCCGGCTTCAGTTGGGCATTGCCGCCGCTGCGCAGCTGATTGCTGCCCAGGCCGCAGCGCTCGCGGGGAATGCCGCGATCGGCGCATTGCGCGTAGTCGTACACCGAGGCATAAGCCTGGCGCGACGCGTACAACTGCGGCAGCGTCGGCGCCTTGAAGCCGGTGGTGGCCGAACCGCGCAGCATCGCCGGTTCCCAGGGCCGGAAGGCGAAGGCCAGCTTGGGATTGAAGGTGTCGCCGAAGTCGTTGTAGCGATCGGCGCGCAGCGCCAGCTGCAGCTCCAGGTTTTTCGACACCGGCAGATTGACTTCGCCGAAGGCGGACAACACCGAACGGCTGGCGCGCAGGCTTTGCTGGACGGCGAAGTTCATGATCTTGCCGCTTTGCAACAGCGGGTCCGGCCGCGCATCCACCGATTCATGCGACCACTGCAATCCCGCGGCGACACCGACGGCGCCCGCCGGCAGCTTGAACCACTCGTCCTGGCTGGCCTTGAACTCGAACCCAGACAAGCGCGACGACGAAGTATTGGCAATGGTGGCCAGATAAGGCCGCAACGCGGCGGCGGCATTGTTCTGCGAAAACGGATCGTACAGCGGCTGGCCATTGGCGCCGTTCTTCAGCATCGCGAGGAAGGCGTCGTTCAGCACCACATTGCTCTGGCGCGCATCCACCTTGTTCAAGCCCAGGTTCAGCGAGCCTTCCATGTCCCAGCCGCGCCGCAAGGCGCGACCGCCCAGCACCGCGCGATAGGTGTCGCTGCGGATCTCATTGAGCCGCCGGCCGTTCTCCGACAGATTACGGGTGATCTGCAGATTGTCGGTGGGCTTGAAGTCCGGATAAATCGCCCCCAGCCCGCCATCCCGCGGATAAATCGCCCAGCTGGGCGTGACAATGGTCTGCACGAAGGAATAGCCGCCATCCAGCGGCGTCTCGCTGCGGTTCACCCCCAGCTCGGCGAAGAATTCGGCATCGCCGTCCACGCGCCGGATGTAATTGGCCAACAAGCCATAGCGGCTGGTGCGCGGCGCTAGCTGGGTGCCCAGTTCGTCGACATCGGACACGCACAGCACCGAGCCGCTGGGACGGGTGGTCAGCCGCGACGGCGGACAGCCAGGCAAGGGCTTGGCCAGCGCATTGGTCTTGCCCGGATTTGGCGTGCGGTCGTTCCAATAGCCCCACTGCGCGCCGCTGCGCACATCCAGCCCGCCCAGGAAGCGGTAATCATTGCTGCGGGTGGCGGCGTGATTGCGGCTGAACACCGGTTCGCGATGATAGACGTCGAAGGACAGCAAGAGATTCTGGCCGTCCTGGTCCAGGTCGCCGAAACCGCCGCTGAGGTTCAGCGACTGCTCATTGCCGTCGCCATCCAGGTTCTGTCCCAGCCGCGTGCTGGCGCTCGCCCCCCGATAGTTGCGCTTGGTCTTGAAGTTGATCACCCCGGCCACCGCGTCCGAGCCGTAGATCGCCGACGCGCCATCGCGCAGGATCTCCACCGACTCGATCACCGACAGCGGCAAGGTGTTCAGATCGACGAAGGCATCGCTGCCGCTGATGAACATCGCGTAATTCGGCAGCCGCCGGCCATTCAACAATACCAGCACGTATTTGGAGCTCATGCCGCGCAGCCCGGCGGTGGCCGCGCCGGCGGCGAAACTGCCGGAGTTGGTTCCGGCCAGCAAGCTGCCCACCGCCGGCAACCGGTCCAGCAACTGGATCACGGTGGACGCGCCGGTCTTGTCGATGTCCTCCTTCTTGATCACCTCCACCGCCAGCGCCTTTTCCTTGCCGATGCGCTTGATATTGGACCCGGTCACCGTGACCCGCTCCAGCACCTCCGCCTCCTCGGCGCGCGCCTGCGCGCCCAGCGCCATGCCCATTGCCGCGGCAGCGCAAGCCAGATTGTTCAGTTTCATATGCCGACACCCTTGTAGTCTCCAACACGGTCGTCAGAACCGCGCCGCAGCCGGCTGGCCGCGGCCCTACCCTGCGCCAAGCCACGCCACAAGAAAGCCGCCATCATCCCGCCAAGCCCATCGTCGGCGGCAACAGCAAACAATCATTCAAAATCAATGCATTAACATCAAATCAATATGTTGCGCCAAAATGACAAACGCTAAGCGGCAAGCGGGTTGACGCATGAGCGGCCATGGTTTTTCATCGATTCATTTATGCACAAAGCTCATGCGTGAACGCCTCGCGTCGCCACCATGAAAAAAGCCGCCCATCCAGGGCGGCTATTGTGATCCTCGCAATGACATCAGGCCGGCTTGCGCACCATCAGCCAGCCGGCGAAGGCGATCACGCCGGCAAAGAACACCGCCACCCAGAACGGCATGGCCATGCCCAGGAAGGTCCAATCGACAGTCGCGCACTCGCCGCTGCCCTTGAGCACCTTGGAGATCACTTCCATCAACGGCGAGGACTCCATCAGGAATTCCAGACCAGGGCCGCAGGCCGGCACTTGATCCGCCGGCAACTGCTGCAGCCACAGCTGGCGCAGCGACACCGAAATGCCGGCCAGCGCCGCCAACAGGGTCAGCCCGCCCCAGACCTTGGCGCCGCCGCGTCCTGGATTGAGCAGCGCCGCCAGCAAGGCGATCACGCCGGCGGCGATCACGCCGATGCGTTGAAAAATGCACAGCGGGCACGGCTCCAGGCCCAGCTGATACTGCGCGAACAATGCGAAGCCCATCGCGCCGGCGCAGGCGGCGGCGATCAGCAGAAAACCTTGTCGGTTGCTCAGAGCCATATCATCCTCAATGTTTGGCGGTAAAACGTCATGGCGCATGATTGTGCCATACAACATGGAGAATTCAGAACCGCGCCGCCGGCTAAAGTTCCAGAAAACGGCGGATGGCGTCCTTTTGCTGCAGCGCGTCCTTATAGCCCAGCGCGATCAGCTCGCGGGTATAACCCGGCTCGAACAGCAGATACGTGGCCAAGGCGGTGCCGCGGTGACGGGTGGCGCCGGTGCCCTTCATCAGGAAGCGCAGCAGCGGCGGAAACAGCCGGGTGTGCTTGTAGGCGATGCCCTCCAGCGATTTGCTGGGATTGAGCATGAAGATGTCCACCTTGCGCAGCTGGGTCTGATTCGCCAGGTCCTCATGGCGTTGCAACAGCGACACCGTATGATTGACCCGGGTCAGCCGCTCCATGTCCACCGACATGCTGTCGATGAACACGCTGTTGAGCAGATGCCCGAAAATCTGCGCCGGCGACGGATAGAAACCGCTGTGGCGGCGTTCTATGGTATCCGGCCGCTTGCTGGCCAGGCCGACGACGAACAGCTTCTCCGCGCCCAGATGCAGCGCCGGCGACAGCGGCGACAACTGCCGCACCGCGCCGTCGCAATAGAATTTCTCGCCCAGGCACACCGAGGGGAAAATCAGCGGAATCGCCGAGGTGGCCATCATGTGATCGATGCCGATGCGCTCGCGCAGCCCCAGCCGCTGATAGCGCTCCCACTCCTCCAGGCTGTCCGCGCCCTGGAAAAAGGTGACCGACATCCCGGTGGTGTAGCAGGAGGCGGTCAACGCCAAGGCCTTGAGCGCGCCGTGGCGCACCGAGTGATCTATGCCCTCGAACGCCATCACCTTGGTCAGCAGTTCGCGCAGCGGAGCGTTGTCGAGAAAGCTCTTGGGATTGCGCCACAGCCGGCCGCCGGACAGGATGGACAGGCCGAAATGCAAGAAGGTCTTCAGAAAGTAGCCGGAACTGGCATCGTAGACATCCTGGATATGCAGCTGTTTCCACATCTGCGCCAGCGTGGCCACCGCCAGATTGAAATTGCTGGCGCCGGAGGCCAGCGCCACCGCGTTGATCGCGCCGGCCGAGGTGCCGCAGATGATGGGAAAGGGATTGGCGCGCGCATCCGGCAGCAGCCGGGAAATGCCCAGCAGCACGCCCACCTGGTAAGCCGCGCGCGCGCCGCCGCCCGACAACACCAGCCCGATATCGGCTTGCCTCCCCATCCCGCACCTCGCGTGGCTATATTGACGGCCCGGCCCGCCGGACGCCGCACGGCTTCTTGTTCTATTTAGGCATAGTCAAACACGCGGCCAGCGCCAAGCTCGCGCGGCGGAAATCGCTTGGGCGGGCTCAATAAGCGGCCGCGGTCTGCATCGCCCACAGATGCGCGCCCACCAACGCGCGCCATGGCGCGAAGCCTTGCAGCCATTGCTCGGTCTCGCGCGGCGACACCGCCTCCTCCCGCTCCAGCAAGCGCTGCAGGCCACGCCGCACCGCCACGTCGCCGTGCAGCGAGCCATCCAGCCAGCCATAGCCGCGCAGCAGCGCGTAGCTGACCGTCCACGGGCCAATGCCGGGCAAGGCCAGCAAGCGCGCGGCGATCTCCTCCGGCGCGCCACCGTCCAGCCAGCCCTGCAACGGCAGATCGCCGTCCGCGGTCCGACGGCTCAATTCCAGCAAGGTCCGGGTCTTGGCGCGGGAGAAGCCGGCCTGGCCCAGTTGCTCCGGCTCCAGCGCCGCCAATTGCTCCGGCGACGGATGGCACAGCAGGCCGCCGCCATGGCGCTTGCCGACCAACTGCATCAGCCGACGCCGCAGCGAAATGGCGGCATGCACGCTGATCTGCTGGCCGGTAACCGCCCAGACCAGCGCCTCGAACGGCGTCGAAGTCTGCGGCACGCGCAAGCCGGGACGCGCGGCGATCAGGCCGCCCAGCTGCGGATGACCGTGATGCGCGCGCTCGAACTCCGCCACCGGCTGGGTCAAGCCCAGCATGCGACGCGCCATGGCGGCCAAGGCCGCCGCATCGCCGGCCTGAGGCGGGACATCCGCGTCCAGCCCCACCCGCACCGCGTCCGCGACGAAGTCCATGCTCAGGCAGGCCGGCGCGCCGCGCCACAGCAGGCCCTTGCTCAGGCTCAGTTCCGTCACCCGCTCGGACAACTCCTGAGCGTCGCGACGGTGTAAGGCCATGAAGTCGTCGCGGCGGAAATCCGCGGGCAAGCTCAGAGACAAAGACAAGGAAGAAGTGGAATCGGCCGGTTCAGCCATGGATCAGCGCGCCTTGCGAAAAGTCAGATTGATGCGGCGCCGCCCCAGCAAAGGGTGCTCGCCCTCCGCCACCGGCAACACCCCGTGGAAACGCATGCGGTCCGGCCCGCCCCACACCAGCACATCGCCATGGCGCAACTCGATGCGGCCGGGGCGTTCGGCGCGGCTGAAGCCGCCAAACAGGAATACCGCGGGCAGGCCCAGCGACACCGACACGATGGGCGCGCTGAAATCGCGCTCGTCCTTGTCCTGGTGCAAGGACATCTTGGCGCCGGGCGCATAGCAATTGATCAGGCAGGCATCCGGCGCGAAGCCGGGGAAGCCGGCCTCGGCGGCGGCGGCCTCGGCCAAGGCGCGGAACGACGCCGGCATCGCCGGCCAAGGCAGGCCGCTGAGCGGGTCGCGCTCGGCATAGCGGTAGCCGCGCGCATCGGACACCCAGCCGTAGCCGCCGCAACTGGAAGTGATCACCGACATCGCCCGTCCGCCCGGCGTCTGCATGCCGCGCGGCGGCGCCTGCCGCAGCAGCGCCTCCACTTCCGCCAGCAGAAGCGCATCGATGTCGCTGGCGCGACGATGCAATAAGACAGCGCCGGGCGACAGGCGCTCCAGCCAGCCGCCCTCTTCCGGCGCGAACAGATCCGCCATCGCCGGCCTCAGAGCCTGTTCAAAGTCTCGCGAGCAAGAGCGAGACAAGGCGAAAACCGCCGAGAAAGCGGAATGTACATACGGTACATGAGCATTTCGAAACGGCACTCACCGTGCCAAGTTTCACGAAGCGCAGCAGACATTGAACAGGTTCTCAGGCCTCGCCGGCCACCATCATGCTGCGCAACAGCACCGAGCCCATCTGCCGGCCACCGCGCTCCAGCACGTCGTTGCCCACCGCGTCTATCTGCATGAACATCTCGCGCAGATTGCCGGCGATGGTGATTTCCTCCACCGGATGCACGATCACGCCGCGCTCCACCCAGAAACCGGCCGCGCCGCGCGAGTAATCGCCGGTGACGGTGTTGACGCCCTGGCCCAGCAGCTCGGTCACCAGCAAGCCGGTGCCCATCGCCTTCAGCAATTCTTCCAGGCTCTCGCCGGTGGAATGCACGATCAGATTATGCGCGCCGCCGGCGTTGCCGGTGGTCTGCATGCCCAGCTTGCGCGCCGAATAGCTGCCCAGCATATAGCCCTGCAGCACGCCCTTGTCCAATAGCCGGCGCGCCACCGTGGCCACGCCCTCGTTGTCGAAAGCGCCGCTGGCCATGCCGCGCAGCAGGAAGGGGTCTTCGTCTATGGTGACATTGGCCGACATCACCGGCTTGCCCAGCGAATCCAGCAAGAAGGACGATTTGCGGTACAGACTGCCGCCGCTGATGGCAGCCACCAAATGGCCGAGCAAGGACGACGCCACCGGCGCCTCGAACACCACCGGGTACTGCCCGGTCTTCACCTTGCGCGCGCCCAGGCGCCGCGCCGCGCGCTGGCCGGCCTTGGCGCCTATGGCCTCCGGCGCGTCCAGGTCCTCGCGCCGCCGCGCCGACGAATACCAGTAATCGCGCTGCATCGCGCCCTCGTCCTCGGCCACCACCGCCGCGGAAATGCTGTGACGGCTGCTGGCGTAGCCGGCGATGAAGCCATGGCTATTGGCGTAGGCGAAGTGGCTGGATTGCGAGGACGCGGTGCCGCCCTCGGAATTGCGGATGCGCGGATCGGCCGCCAGCGCCGCTGCCTCGCAGGACTTGGCCAGCTCGATGGCTTCTTCCACCGGCAGCGCCCACGGGTGGTACAGGCTGAGGTCGGGAAACTCGCTGGCCATCAATTGGGAATCGGCCAGACCGGCGCACGGGTCCTCGGCGGTGTAGCGCGCGATGTCCAGCGCCGCGCGCACGGTGTCGGCCAAGGCCTCTTCGGAAAAATCGGAAGTGCTGGCATGGCCCTTCTTCTGCCCCAGGTAGACGGTCACCCCCACGCCCTTGTCCTGGTTATACTCAATGGTTTCCACCTCGGACAGGCGCACGCTCACGGTCTGGCCCAGGCCCTCGGAAACATCGGCCTCGGCGGCGCTGGCGCCCTCGGCCTTGGCAAGCTCGATCACGCGGGAGGCGATGCCTTCCAGCTCGGCTTGGCTGAAACTGAATGTCTTGTCTGCCATAGTGTCTTTCGCAATGGTCGAAACGGCCGGAGGCCTTTTCCGGTATCATACCAGCCTTGAGAAAACCGATTGAGAATTGCCAACGATGACCCATTACCAGAACGACAGCCCGGACGACGGCTACGTCAGCAAATCCCAGCGCAAGCGCGACATGGATGCGCTGCAGGACCTGGGCCGCGAACTGGTGGAGCTGTCCAAGGACACGCTGAAGAAAATGCAGCTGCCGGAAGACTTGCTCACCGCTATTCTGGACTATAAACGCTTTACCGCGCACGGCGCGCTGCGCCGCCAGCTGCAATACATCGGCAAGCTGATGCGCGACGTGGACCCGGAACCGATCCAGCAATACCTGCTGATTCTCAAGGGCGAATCGTCCGAGCACATCGCCTGGCAGCATCTGCTGGAACGCTGGCGCGAACGGCTGATGGAGGACGACAAGATGCTGGCCAGCTTCGTCAGCGACTTCCCCGCCGCCGATCCGCAGCAACTGCGCACGCTGATCCGCAACGCGCGCAAGGAAAAGCAGGACAACAAGCCTCCCAAGTCCTTCCGCCTGCTCTACCAGGCCATCAAGGACGTAATCCCGGAACCGGGCAAGCCGCGCCTGCAACAGCAGGACCAAGAGGACGACGAGTGATGTTGAAGGTAGGCCTGGTTTCCATCTCCGACCGCGCCAGCAGCGGCGTTTACGAAGACAAGGGCATCCCGGCGCTGCAAGACTGGCTGGCCGCCGCGCTGGCCAGCCCCTTCGCCGTCGTCGCCCGCCTGATCCCGGACGAACAGCCTCAGATCGAAGCCACGCTCAAGGCGCTGGTGGACGAGGAAGGCTGCCAACTGGTGCTGACCACCGGCGGCACCGGCCCGGCGGCGCGCGACGTGACCCCGGAAGCCACGCTGGCAGTGGCGGACCGCGAAATGCCCGGCTTTGGCGAGCAGATGCGCCAGATCAGCCTGCGCTTCGTGCCCACCGCCATCCTGTCGCGCCAAGTGGGCGTGATCCGCAAGCAGGCGCTGATCCTCAACCTGCCCGGCCAGCCCAAGGCGATCAAGGAAACGCTGGAGGGCCTGCGCGGCGCCGACGGCCAAGTGGAGGTGCCCGGCATCTTCGCCGCCGTGCCTTATTGCATCGACCTGCTGGACGGCCCCTATATCGAAACCCATGAGGCGATGGTCAAGGCCTTCCGCCCCAAGTCGGCGCAGAAAAAACCGGCCTGAGCCATGGCTTACCAATCTCCCGCCTGGCTGCGCGGCGGCCACGCCCAAACCATCTGGCCGGCGCTGGCGATCAAGACGAGCCGACCCGACTACCGCCGCGAGCTGTGGGACACGCCGGATGGCGCCCGCATCGCGCTGGACTTCGTCGCCGGGCGTCCCGGCGCGCCGCTGGTGGTGCTGTTCCACGGCTTGGAAGGCAGCAGCGACAGCCACTACGCGCGCGCGCTGATGCTAGCCGTGCAGCGGCGCGGCTGGAACGGCGTGGTGCCGCATTTCCGCGGCTGCGGCGGCGTGGACAATCCCTTGCCGCGCGCCTACCACGCCGGCGACGGCGCCGAGGTGGGCTGGATTCTGAGCCGGCTGGCGCAGCGCTTCCCGGTGCTGGCCGCCGCCGCGGTGTCGCTGGGCGGCAGCATGCTGCTCAACTACCTGGCGGACGAAGGCGCGCAGGCGCTGCCGCGCGCGGCGGCGGCGGTGTCCGCGCCCTTGGATCTGGTGGCGGCCAGCACCCGGCTGGACCGCGGCCTGGGCAAGCTGCTGTACACCCGCATGTTCATGGACACGCTCAAGCCCAAGGCGCTGGAATCGCTGCAGCGCCACCCCGGCCTGTTCGACGGCGGCAAGCTCAGCCGCGCGCGCACCTTCATCGAGTTCGACGATTTGGTCACCGCGCCCATCCATGGCTTCGGCACCGCACTCAACTACTGGCAAAGCGCCAGCGCCAAGCCGCGGCTGGGTCAGATCGCCCGCCCCACCCTGGTGCTGAACGCGCGCAACGACCCCTTTCTACCGGAACAGGCGCTGCCGCGCCAGGACGAGGCCGCGGCCTGCGTCACGCTGGAGTTTCCGCGCCACGGCGGCCACGTCGGCTTCGCCTCCGGCGCCTTCCCCGGCACGCTGGACTGGCTGCCGTCCCGCTTGCTGGAATTCTTCGAACCGCATCTGGATTGACTGCGCGGCGCTTTCTGCGCATCTTGACGGCATCCCACCCTCAAGCGAAAACGCCGCATGGCTTCCGACACCGTCAAGACTTCCGTCCTGCGCAAGACCTATCTGCGCATTCTCCTGCCGCTGTTCATCGCCTCGGTGCTGGCCTTTCTTGACCGGGTCAACGTCAGTTACGCGGCCCTGACCATGAACGCCGACCTCGGCTTCGACGCCAAGGTCTACGGCCTGGCCGCCGGCATTTTCTTCGCCGGCTACGTCTTGTTCGAAGTGCCCGGCGCGATTCTGGCCGAGCGCTGGAGCCCCAGCCGCTGGATCGCCCGCATCCTGTTCTCCTGGGGCGCGGTCAGCATGCTGCTGGGCCTGGTGCAGAACGAGTGGCAGTTCTATGTCCTGCGCTTCTTGCTGGGCGTGTGCGAGGCCAGCTTCTACCCGGTGATCTACGCCTCGGTGATCCCGCGCTGGTTCGTCGCGGAAACCCGCGCCCGCGCCATTTCCATCACCTTGAGCTCGCTGCTGGTTTCCGCCATCGTCGGCGCGCCGCTGGCCGGCTGGATGGTGGGCCTGCAACCCTTAGGTCTCAAGGGCTGGCAAAGCCTGTTCCTGTTTGAGGGCGGCGTCACCGTGCTCTACGGCTGCGCTATCCTGCTGTGGCTGCAAGACGACCCGGCCAAGGCCCGCTGGCTGAGCACGGAGGAAAAGCGCTATCTGCTTGACACACTGCGAGCGGAGCAAGCCGCCACGCGTCTACAACAACCGGCCAGCTTGCGCCAGGCGCTGGCGCAGCCGGCGGTGCTGCGGCTGTGCCTGATCTATTTCCTGTGGATCACCGGCTTCTGGGGTTTCAGCTTCTGGATGCCCACGGTGATCAAGAACGCCTCCGGCTGGTCGCCGCTCGCCATCGGCCTCGCCTCCGGCGTGCCGATGCTGGCGGCGCTGGCCGCCATGCTGTGGCTGGGGCATTCTTCCTCGCGGCGCGCGGAAAAGCGCTGGCATGTGGCGCTGCCGCTCCTGCTCGCCGCCGCCGGTTTCCTGCTTGGCGCGCTGAGCGACCATATCGTCGTTGCGCTGCTCTCCGTCACCATCGTCGCCATTGGCGTCTACAGCCCGATGGGCGTGTGGTGGTCCATCCCCACCACCTTTCTCACCGGCACGCTGGCCGCCGGCGCCATCGGTCTGATCAACTCGGCGGGCAATATCGGCGGCTTCATCGGCCCTTACGCGCTAGGCCTGATCGAGGCCGCCACCGGCAGCCATACCCTGGCCTATTTCTGGCTCAGCGGCTCGCTGCTGCTCAGCGCGCTCCTGGTGCTGGGCTTGAAACCGCCAGCGCGAACAGCGGACAATCCAACTCAAACCGCCGCTTCCGGCGGCCGATAGGACGCACCATGCTGAAACAAACCCTCGCCATCGCCCTCTGCGCGCTATTGCTCACCGGCTGCGCCAGCATGGCCGACCGCCTGCGCGGCTCGCTGGAACCGCCGGCGGAACGTGGCTACGCCATCCTGTCGCTGACCGGCAAATCCGCCAACCCGGACAGCGCGATGCTGGGCCTGAACATCGCCAACGCCTCCGGCCGCATCGTGGCCGCCGACAGCGCCAGCCTGCTGACCGACACCGTGTTCGGCGAACAAGGCAAGTCCATGGCCGAGGGCAAATTGCTGCTGTTCACGCTGGAGCCTGGCCAGTACCGGGTGGAACAAGTGTGGGCCAATTGGCTGGAAGACGGCGCCTGGGGCGTCAGCCGCAAGATGCGCAGCTTCCGCCTGGCCACGCCGTTCGAGGTGAAGCGCGGCGAGGCGGTCTACTTGGGCAATGTGAATGTGGAAATGAGCTTTTTGCCGGAAGCGCAACTGCGCAATGAAACCGAGCGCGATCTCGCGCATATCCGCCGCATCTGGAAGATCAAGGATGTCTCCGGCATCCAGCTGCGGCCGCTGGGGCAAACACGGCCCTGAGCTTCCGTTCAAACCCTCGAAGCCAGCTCAAGACCCGGCATGACCCCCGACAAAGCGAAAGGCTCATACCGGGTATGAGCCTTTCGAAACCACTACGCCTCTCTACCCGCAGCAGACCACGAACCGGAGCTGAACCCGCTCACTTCTGCCACAGCTTGGCCAGATAGGCCGGCTTCACCGTCGCGGCCGCTAGCGGCACGGCTTCCAGCACCCGGTAGGCGTTCTGCCGGGTGTCGCGCAATAGCGCGTCGGCGTAGGGCGCGCCATCCAGCTTGCGCAAGGCCGCCACCCGCGGCGCATTGGCCCGGTCGCTGCGATGGGTGACCACGCCGATCTCATTGCTGGCCAGCTTGACGAAGCTACCCGGCGGATACACGCCCAGTTCCTTGATCAACAAGGCCGCGTGCTGAGGATCGAAATCGCCCAGCTCGCCACGGTACAAGCTACCTATCACCAGCGCCGGCAGCGCCGGTTGCGGCTGGTGTATGCAGGAACACAACACATCCACCATGTGCAGCAAGGCGGCGTCCGGATGAATCTCCTCGTCGCGCAGGCCCTGCGGGTAGCCATCGCCGCCGCGCTGCTCCTGATGGGTTTGCACCAATAGATGCCAATGCTCGTCCACCACCCCGGCCTCGCGCAGAATGGCGGAACCGACGATGGGATGGGCGTAGAGATCGTCGCGCTGCGCCGCGTCCGGCGGCGTTTGCTGCCGCGATAGCTGATTCAACAGGCCGGTGATCGCCAGATTCATGCTCAAGGCCGCGCCCACCACCGCCTGCAAGCGCGCCTCCTCCATGCCCAGCCGCCGCCCCAGCACCGCCATGATGGCGGCCACGTGCACGCTGTGGGCGCTGCCGATATCGCGGTAGGGCGTCAGCAGCACGCTGGCCAGCACCCCGTCCGGCTGCTTGCTTGCCAGGCGGATCAGGGACGCGGCCATGTCCGCCAGCCGGCCGGCCAGCCCCGGCACCGCCAGGCCGTGCAATAACAGGCCCTCGGCGCGCCGGGTCTGGAAGCCCAACTCCATGATGGGATTGGGCTGCACCTGGGCCGCGGCTTCTTTCTCGCGCTGCGCCGCGCGCTCCAGTTGCTCGCGCTCCAGCCGCGCGGCCACTTCCTCGCTATCGCCGTGGGCAATCGATACCAGCCGCTCGCGCTGCTCCGGCGTCAGCACGTAATGCCCCTTCTTCAACAGCAGCAGGCCGTTCTTGGCGTAAACATCCACCGGCAGTTGCCCGCCGATGCGCAGGAAGCTGGTAGGCAGCTTCACCTTGGTGGAGTCCGGCATAATCTATATAAGTTTCGTTAAGTCATGCTTCAACAGCTGTGAATAATGCCGCATTCCCTCCGCGGCTGGAAGCCCCGGCGACCTTCCCCGTACGCCAGCTTGCCTCCGCATACCAACGGCATTAATCTGTGCATTCCTATTCCTCCCCGTACACCAAGCCGGAGAATTCGCTTATGACCAGCAATCGACCCATCGACGCCTCGCGCAGGGACTTTCTGAACAGCGCGGTGGGCGTGGGCTTCGCATTGGCGGTGCAACCCATTGCCGCCAGCGCCATCATCACCGACGGCGCCGGCCTCAGCGCCGGCGCGGTGGAAATCCCGACCGGACCGGCCATCATGCCCGGCTACGCCGCCAAACCGGCCGCCGCCAGCGGGCCGCTGCCGGTGGTGCTGGTGGTGCAGGAAATCTTCGGCGTGCATGAACACATCCGCGATCTGTGCCGCCGCCTGGCCAAGGCCGGCTACCTGGCGGTGGCGCCGGAACTGTATTTCCGTCAGGGCGATCCCAGCAAGGTCGCCAGCATCAGCGAGCTGGTCAGCGGCCTGGTCAGCAAAGTGCCGGACAGCCAGGTACTGGCCGATCTCGACGCCACGCTGGCCTGGGCCGGCGGCAACGGCGGCGACGCCAAGCGCGCTGCCATCACCGGCTTTTGCTGGGGCGGCCGCCAAGTGTGGCTGTACGCCGCGCACAATCCCAGGATCAAGGCCGGCGTCGCCTGGTACGGCCGGCTGCAAGGCGAGGCCAGCGCCAACACCCCGCGTCAGCCGCTGGACATCGTCGCCCAGCTGCACGCGCCGGTGCTCGGTCTCTACGGCGGCCTGGACAAGGGCATCCCGCTGGAATCGGTGGACAAGATGAAGGCCGCCTTGCGCGCCGCCGGCAAACCGTCCGAAATCGTGGTTTACCCGGAGGCGGACCACGGCTTCAACGCCGACTACCGCCCCTCTTACAACGCCGCCGCCGCCAACGACGGCTGGCAGCGCATGTTGCAGTGGTTCAAGCAACACGGCGCCTGACACCGGCTCACCCTCCCGCCGGCCGCCTGGCGCACGCCGCCAGCCGCAGACGGATCACCTGATTGAAACGCGCCAGCCACAGCGGGTCGAACTGCCGCTCGGAGGCGTTGATCTCGGCGATGGCGCGCATCATCGAATGGCGCAAACCACGGTGGGCGTGCTTCAAGGTCACCGCCTCGAACGCGTCCACCAGCGCCAGGATGCGCGCGCCGTCGCAGATTTCGGCGCCGCGCAGGCCCAGCGGATAGCCGCGGCCGTCCGGCATTTCATGATGCTGGGCCACCATGCGCGCCGCGCCGGCCCAGGCCGGCATCCGCTCCAGCAGCCCGGCCGCCCAGCCGGGATGCTCCGCCATCTGGCGGCGCTCCAGCTCGCTCATCCGCCCGTTCTTGAGCCAGAACGACTCCGGCAGCAGCATCATGCCGATGTCGTGCATATAAACGGCGGCTTCCAATTGGTCATCGTCCACCACCCCCGGCGCCTGGCGGCTGGCCTCCAGCGCCAGCGCCAGATTGCGTTCGGTACGGCCCAGGAACTGCGGCAAGCGCTGTTCGAACTGCACCGCCAGCAGCCGGAAAAAGGCCAAATCGCCGCGGCTGGCCAGCAAGGCGGCGTCCACCGGCGCTTCCGGCGCCATCGCGTGCAAGGGTATGCCGGTGATCTGCTCCACCAGTTGGCGGCAATGCTGCAACAATTCGCCAACCGGGGACTCGACCGTGCCGTTCAGCGCCTGCAATAGCAAGGGCAGTTGCAGATCATCCAGCAACTCGTGGTTTTCCAACGCCTCCAGCGCCAGGCCCAGCCGGTCCATCACCAGCAGCATCACATCGCCTATCGAATCTTCATAAGCCACCTCGCCGCTGCGCAAGCGCTCCAGCAAGCTCTCCAGCGCATGCACGAAAGGCACCACGAAGCGCACCTGGCACATGCTGGCATCGCCCTTGATGCTGTGCAGCAACCGGAACAGCTGATCGATCTGAGCGGCATCGGTATCGCCGAAGCCCAGCTGGCACACCAGGTGCTCGACCTGCGGCGCGTAATCGCTCATCACTTCCATAAAGTCATGGAACGCTTCCGGTTCCACGATTTCCAACGACAGCTCCTGCTTGCCCATGCCTCCCCCCGTTTTCAACCGCCGTCATTCCCAGTATATGCAGCATGCGGCAAAGCGTGCGACGACACCCTTCTCAAAGCGCCGTCCGCCGCGCATAATTTGCGCCCCGGCGCCTCGCCAAGCCTCTCTTTCCCCATCCCCATGCCAAACTCAATGGACACGCTGCAGCAGCATATCGCCTTCATCATCGAAGTGGACAAGCTCAAGACCGTGCTGCGCAAAACCAAGACCGCCCACGCCGACCGCTACGAAAACTCCGCGGAGCACAGCTGGCAGATCGCCTTGTTCGCGCTCAATCTGCGCGACTTCGCCGCCGAGCCGGTGGACATCGACAAGGTGGTGCGCATGTTGTTAATTCATGACCTGGGGGAAATCGACACCGGCGACACCCTGGTCTATGCCGCAGGCGGCGCCGCCGAGCGCGAAGCCGAGGAGCTGGCGGCGATGCGCCGCATCCTGGGCCTGCTGCCCCAGCCCATGTCCGGGCAACTGCTGGCGCTGTGGCAGGAGTTCGAAGCGCGCAAGAGTCCGGAAGCGCGTTTCGCCCGCGCGATAGACCGGCTGATGCCCATCCTGCTGAACCTGCGATCCGGCGGCCAAAGCTGGCGCGAGAACGGCGTCAGCAAAGAAAAGGTGCTGGCGATGGCGGTTGGAAAAGTGGAGGACGGCTGTCCGCTGGCCGCGAACTGGCTGCGCGCGGAATTGGAGCGCGCGGAGCAGGCCGGTTATTTCGGCGCCTGAGCGTCTTGCCGCAAAAACCGGCACAAAGGCCAGGGCTTCTGAAAAAACAGCAGAAAAACCCTGACAGCCATGCAGAAAACGCTTGCCATGTCCCGGAACTATAGGCACTATTCCTGCCGCAGGATGCTCAAGTTGTGGATGTGTTGTTGTCGTAGTGGCATTAAGTCCGTACCTCAGTCGCCATTTCCCTTGAACTTCGTGCCTTTTATTTCAACTGCTCGTTTTGAGGAATAAACAAAATGGCAACCGGTACCGTTAAGTGGTTCAACGACTCCAAAGGTTTTGGCTTTATCACCCCGGATGAAGGCGGCGACGACGTGTTCGCTCACTTCTCCCAGATCAATGCCAAAGGCTTCCGCACCCTGGCCGAAAACCAGCGCGTTAGCTTTGACGTCGTAGACGGCCCGAAAGGCAAACAAGCCTCCAACATCCAGCCCATCTAATCCTCGCGATTAGTACAGCTTGATGAAAACCCGGCCTCGCGCCGGGTTTTTTGCATTCACGCCCCAACGCAAGGACTCCCCATGCCCGCCCTCGACGACCACGAAGCCATCATCGCCACCACCAAGGAATGGCTGGAAAAAGCGGTGATCGGACTGAATCTGTGTCCATTCGCCAAAAGCGTCTACGTGAAGCAGCAAGTGCGCTACGTGGTCAGCGACGCCAGCCGGCCGGACCAACTGGCGCAAGAACTGGCCACCGAGCTGCAATTGCTGGCCGACACCGATCCGAGCGAAATCGACACCACCTTGCTGATCCACCCGCGCGCGCTGCAGCGCTTCCTGGATTTCAACGACTTCCTCGATATCGCCGACGCCATCGTCGAGGACATGGGACTGGACGGCGAACTGCAAGTGGCCAGCTTCCACCCCAAGTTCCAGTTCGAGGGCAGCGGCGTCAACGATATCGAGAACTACACCAACCGCGCGCCCTACCCCACGCTGCACCTGCTGCGCGAAGCCAGCATCGGCCGCGCGGTGGAGGCCTTCCCGCAGGCGGAAGCGATTTACGAAAAGAATATCGAGACTCTGCAACAGCTGGGCCTGGACGGCTGGAAAGCGCTGTTCGCCAACAAGACGCCGTAAACCGCGCATTGCCAAGCGCGCCGCGCGCATGGTACACCAACGGGCATCCAACCCTTGGAGTTCAGCCGCCCATGTCGCTCAGGCCCCTGCTGCCGCTCGCCGCGCTATTGTTGAGCGCCTGCGCTTACACCCCGGTGCAGAAACCCGTCGCCGGCGATGATTTCCGCGGCAACGAACTGGGACAAAGCAGCGCCAACCGCATGGCCAACCTGGCCATGCGCGACAATCTGGCCAGCCTGCAAACCCTGCTGGAAAAACTGTACAAGCGCAATCCCAAGGAATGGCGCAAGGCCGGCGCCGCCGACTACCCGTCGGCGCTGCGCCAGGTCATGGCCGCCATCCGCAACAACACGCCGCTGCCGGCGCTGCGCGGACAGCGCTCCATCGCCGCGATGAGCACCGCCTTCGATCCCGGCTTCGGCGGCGACCGCGCCGGCGCGCTGATCTACGGCATAGGCTCGATGCTGGTGGACGCCTACGGCGGCCGCACCGAGCTGTTCCTGGTGCATGGGCTGGACGCGCAGCAACTGGCCAACGCCTCGCACAATCTGGAAGTGGCAGCCTGGATGCTGAACAACCGCCAAATCAGCGGCGCCCCGGTGCTGCTGTCCAATGAAATCGGCAGCGTGCGCAATCTGTCCTTCGAGCGCGAGTTCGGCAAGATGATGGCCAGACTGGACCTGCTGGCGGAACTGAGCGACGAGAAACTGCGCCGCAGCGCCATCGATTTCGGCCAATCGCTGATCGCCGGGCCCTTCCTGCAATTCCTGCCGGTCAGCGCCGCCGCCCAGGCGGCGGCGCCGTGAAGCGCCGGACTCAGCCTCGGCGCGGGTGCTTGCCTATCTTGTCGCTGTAGAACGCGCGGATGCGCGGCATATCGGCGTCGATATCGCCGCTGGGCTGGAACATCGGGCCAAAGCCCGCCTCCTTGCGACTGTAATCCAGATAGGCCAGCGCCACCGGCACGCCGGCGCCGCAGGCAATGTGATAAAAGCCGGTTTTCCACTCGTCCACCGCCTTGCGGGTGCCCTCGGGCGGAATCGCCACCACCAGGCGGCTGGAACGCTGGTACACCTCCACCATCTGCTGCACCAGGGAGTTGTTCTGATGCCGCTTGACCGGAATGCCGCCCAGCCAGCGCATCAGCGGGCCCATCGGGCCGGCGAACAGCGTGTGCTTGCCCATCCAGTAAATCTTGGCCCGCGAAGCGAAGCACAAGGCCAGCGTCAGCGGGAAATCCCAGTTGCTGGTATGCGGCGCGCCGATCAGCACGTATTTGTCCAGCTTGGGGAATTCCCCCCGTAGCTTCCAGCCGCTCAATTTGAGCAGCACGATGGATAGCCAGCGGAACAAGGGCCGGATCACAGGCGTGTCGAAAATGGTGAAGTGCATGAGGGTCCTGAGCAAGGGCCTTGCCGCAGGACGGGAGAGCAGCAGTATAGACATGGCGCCGCCCAGCGTCGGGCAAGCGCCAACCACGTGGAAAAACGCCGGAATGTACCTGATAAAACCATCCGGGTAAATCTGTATTGCGAAATACAATCAGGCCACGCAAGCCCATGAATTCAAACGGCAAGCGCGCCGGCTCAGTCCGGCAATGGCACGATGCGGTACACGCAGCGCCGCCCGCCGTCGGCCAGCGCATGCTCGACGCGCTCCACCGCCGCCGCCGGCCCCAGCACACGCTCAAACAGCGCCAGCTCCGAGCGGCACAAACCCTGGCACTGCCGCGCCGCCGCGCAGATCGGACAATGATTCTCCAATAGCAGCCAGCCGGCGCCGTCCGGCTGCAATTCCGCCATATAGCCTTCCTGGCTGCGTATCCGCGCCAGCGCGTCCAGCCGCTGCGGCAGACCCTCCGCACCGGACATCGCCTGGCGGTAATCCGCTTCCGACTGCTCCTCGCGGCGCTGGATCAGACGCTCCAGCCCGGCCTCGCCGAACACCGCCCGCACCTGCTCCAGCAATTGCAGCGTCAAGTCCGAGTGACGGTCGGGAAAACGGCCATGACCGCGCTCGCTCAAACGCCAGAGCTGAACCGGCCTGCCCACGCCCTGAGCCTGGGTTTCCGTCTCCGCCAGCCCCTTCTCCTCCAAGGCCTGCAACTGCTTGCGCGCGCCCATGCTGGTCAGCCCCAGTTCCGCCGCCAGCGCCTGCGCCGTCAGCGCTCCGCGCGTTTTCAGCAGATACAGCGCCCGATCCGCGCTATTCATGCCCGCTCCCGTCACGCTTGCGCCGCATCGCGGATCACTCCCTGCAAACTGACGGCGGCCACCGCGCAAGTCAGCGCGCCCAGGACCAGCACCAGGCGGGTATCCAGAATGGTCAGCACGCTGCCCAGCAAGGCCACCAGCACATTGGCCACGCAGAAAATCGTGGTCAGCAAACCCATCACGCTGCCCTGCCCCAGGCTGGCGAAACGCTCGGAGCACCAGCTGGGCAGGATGGCGTTGTAAATCGCCAGCGGCACGCCCAGCGCCACGATCAGGCCGACGCCGGTCCACGGCAGCTCCGCCAGCAGGCTCAGCGCCAACAAGCCCAGCGCCACCCAGCCGGCATTGAGCCGCGCCAGCTCCAATGGCGCCCGCTGATGCCCAAGCTTGCCCAGCAAGGCGCTGGCCGAGGTCATCAGCACGCACATCGCCGCGGTCACCAGCGCGATGCCGCGACTGTCCAGCCGCGCGTACTCCACCAGCCACAAGGGATAGAACTCGTAAAACGCGTTGACCCCGATGGCGAACGCCAGCTGCATCCAGAACAAGCGCGCCAGCAGCGGATCCGCCGCCAAGAGCCGGAAGGAGTGCTGGCCGCGCATCACCTGCAGCAAGGACTGGTCCTGATGCATGCGCTCGCCGGTTTCCGGCAGGAAGGCCAGCAACACCAGCAGGCACAGCAACATCGCGCCGGCCGCCAGCAGGAAGGGCACCGCCTCGCCCAGCGGCAAAGTCAGTCCGCCGATCAGCGGCCCCACCAGCCAGCCGGTGTACAGCACCGCATTGAGGATGGCGAAGGAGCGCGCGCGATCAAGCTGCGGATGCAGATCCGCGACAATGGCCCGCGCCACCGCCACATTGCCCTCGGTCAGGCCGGTGACGAAGCGCGCCATCACGAACAGCAAATACCAACGGCTCCACAGCGCATACGCCGTCAGCAGATAGCCGGCGAAGGTCAGCAGCAAGGTGCCGGTCAGCACCCGCCACCGTCCCAGCCGGTCCGACAAGGCGCCGATCAAGGTGCTGCCCAACAAGATGCCCAGCGGGTTGGCCGCCAATGCCAGGCCCAGCAGCAACTTGGGCGGCAGGCCCAGGAAATGGTTGAAACCGTCCGGCGCGGAATCCACGAAGATGGGCGCTAGAATGGGATAAGGCATGGCCACGCCGGCCGTGCTCATCAGCGCCACCAGACAGACTGTCAGCAGAATCAGTTTTGGATGGGAAACATTCATGACGCATACCAATTGCACGATGGCCCATGCTAAACCGGCCCCGGCAATAAGTAAACAAAATAGTTTACTTAAACTTTCTTTCCCCGCGGAAAAATATCAATACAGCATATGGAATGCTGTACGTATGGTTACGAAATGTCGCGCAAAAAAAGGAACCAGATGGCATTCCCGGCGTCTCAAACAGCACAAGACCTACTTTATGTTTTTGGAGACTCTCATGACATCGATTACCAGCAAGCCCGCCTTTAAAGCGATTGCCGCCAGCCTGCTCGCCGTCAGCCTATTGTCCGGCTGCGCCAATATGTCCAAGCGTCAGCAAAACACCGCCATCGGCGCGGCCGCCGGCGCCGTGCTCGGCTCCGTGCTCACCGGCGGCGACGCCATCGGCACCGTGGGCGGCGCGGCGGTGGGCGGCGTGATCGGCCACCAGACCGGCAAACGCTGAAACCCAGCCTGATTTCACCGAGCCAGCCTTGCGCTGGCTCTTTTGTTTTGTGCGCCGCGCCCATATCATCAAAGCACTAGCATCACGGGCCACGCCATGACTTCCACCGCACGCATGAATTGGGAACGACTCCTCTCCACCAAACGCTTCAAGGTCATCCAGGGCCAAGTCAAGGAGACCCGCACCCCGGCCACCGAGGAAGGCAGCCCCGGACTGCGCACCGATTTCCACATCGACCACGACCGCGTGGTGTTCTCCAGCGCCTTCCGCCGGCTGGGACGCAAGACCCAGGTCCACCCGCTGGCGCGCCACGATCACACCCACAACCGCCTGACCCACAGCGTGGAAGTGGCCAGCGTGGGCCGCAGCCTGGGCAACCGCGTCGGCATGATGATGCAGCACGCCCGCCTGCTGCCGGACAACTACACCCCGCACGACATCGGCGCCGTGGTGCAAGTGGCCTGCCTGGCTCACGACATCGGCAATCCGCCCTTCGGCCACACCGGCGAATACGCGCTGCGCGACTGGTTCCGCGCCGAGCGCAACGCGCACTGGCTGCACGGCCTGGCGCCGGAGGAAATCCGCGACGTGCAGACCTACGAAGGCAACGCCCACGGCCTGCGCATGCTGGCCACGCTGGAGATGTACACCGGCGAAGGCGGCATGCGCCTCACCGCCGCCGCGCTGGGCGCGCTGATCAAATACCCGTGGACATCGGACGCCGAAGCCGCCCAGGCGCGCGACAAATTCAATATCTACCGCACCGAGCTGCCCTATTTCCAACGCGTGGCCGCGGAGCTGGGCCTGCTGCCCAAGGGCGTGATGCAATGGAGCCGCCACCCGCTGTCCTACCTGATGGAAGCCGCCGACGACATCTGCTACGCCATCCTGGATCTGGAGGACGCGGTGGAGATCGGCATCCTGGACTTCAAGGAATTCGAAACCCTGTTCTCCGGCTTCACCGAATACGAACGCATCTGGGACATGCAGGATGTGAGGCAGAAATGCGGCACCCTGCGCGGCATCGCCATCGGCCGCTGCGTCAGCGAAGTGGCGGAGAAATTCATGCTGCACCACGACAGCCTGCTGCGCGGCGAATTTCCGGCCAAGGACTTGATCAATCTATGCGGCTCGCAAGTGCAGGACGCGCTGATCCACGCCAAGGAACTGGCCAGCACCCGCGTCTACCGCCACCGCACCAAGCTGGTGACCGAACTCGCCTCCTACCCGTGCATGGCCGGCATCCTGGACGCGCTGATCCCCGCCGCCCACGCTTACATCAACAAGGGCGCCGAGCGCCTGAGCCCGCGCGAACACCTGGCCATGGGCTTGCTGGAACAGCATATCCGCGGTGACGACAGCCTGTATCAGGCCTATATGAAAGTATTGGACTTCGTCGGCGGCATGACCGACAACTACGCCGCCAACCTGGCGCGCGACATTTCCGGCGTGGGCATTCTGTAACTCCGCCCCGCCGTATTTTCGGCAGTTAAAAGACAGAAAGACAGGAATGCAGCACACCACCCGTTTTTGCATCGTCCGCCATGGCGAAACCGACTGGAACCGCGAATATCGATTGCAAGGCCACACCGACATCCCCCTCAACCCCACCGGCCAGGAACAGGCGGCCAGCCTGGGCCGCGCGCTATGGCCGGGGCGTTACGCCTTCGACGCGCTCTACGTCAGCGACCTGACCCGCACCCGCCAAACCGCCGCGCCGCTGCAAGCCGGCCTGGGCCTGGCGCCCACCTACAGCGCCGCATTGCGCGAGCGCCACATGGGCGTGTTCCAGGGCCTGACCTATGCCGAGGCGGAACACCGCATCCGCGACGACTATCTGCAACTCAAATCCCGCGATCCGGATTACGACCTCAAGGGCGGGGAAAGCCTCAACGTCTTCATGCGCCGCATCGGCGACGGCTTCACCGACATCGCTCGCCGCCACCTGGGCCAGACCCTGCTGGTGGTCACCCACGGCGGCGTGCTGGAAATGATGTATCGGCTGGCCACCGGCAAACCGATGTCCGAAGCCCGCGACTTCCCCATCCCCAACGCGGCCTTGAACTGGCTGAGCTATTGCGATGGACACTGGCGCGTGGACCAATGGGCCGACGAATCCCACCTGGCCGCCGCGCTGGACGAAATCCAGTAAACACGGCAGCCGCTGTAAGCCGCGGCTGCGCCTGGCGACTCACTGCCAAGCGCCCATCACGGAGAACCTCATGAGCACCCGCAAAACCGATCAAGAATGGCAAGGGCAGCTGACGCCGGAACAATATCGCGTCACCCGCCAGGCCGGCACCGAACGCCCGTTCAGCGGCGAACACTATACCCGCACCGAGAACGGCGACTATCACTGCGTCTGCTGCGGCACCCTGCTGTTCCACAGCGACAGCAAGTACGACCCCGGCTGCGGCTGGCCCAGCTTCTGGGCCGAAGCCGCCGGCGCGCGCATCGCCCGCATCGTCGACCACTCCCACGGCATGACTCGGGTCGAAGTGCGCTGCTCGGAATGCGACGCCCACCTGGGCCACGTCTTCCCGGACGGCCCCGAACCCAGCGGCGAGCGCTACTGCATCAACTCGGTGGCGCTGACGTTCACGCCCAAGACTCGATAGTGGGTTTTCAGAGTTATTGAAAACTCTGTGCACATAGTTGAAATCGCAGCAGCATGGGGCATAACCTTCACTGGTTATGCCCTTGCTTATTCCCCGCTAAAATCCTTTCGGTCCCCCTCCTTGCCTCCGCTATTCAAGAGCCTCATCCGGCTTTCCCGGCTCCAGCGGACATCCCTTCAAAACAAAGCTGCAGCATGTGCTTGATGATGTCTTCATCCTGGTATTTCCCATACACGCGCAGGTACTCCACCGCTGGGTCACAGGTTCGAGAGTAGTAGCTGAAAAGGATGACATCCGTTGGCATCTCCGCCTTCAATTCACCTTGTTTCTTGGCCTGCTCGACAATGCCTTGCAAGGTCTTGTGCAATTTAATGACCCGGCCAACGTAAGTCATGCTGCGCGTCAACATGCCGCGCACTTGCGGGCTGGCAGACGGCAAGAAGGGCAATCCGCCAGCCAGCCGCACCCTTAGCGCCCAGTCCAAGAGGTCTCGCAGGCGGGCCAGTGGGCTCAACCTTGAGTCTTGTCGGGCCAAATAGCGCAGGGCATCGTCCAGCAAACGGATCATCACCTCGGTGGCCAGCTCATCCTTGGATTTGAAATGCTTGTACAGGCTGGGTTTGGAAATACCCGCTTCGTTCGCCACATCGTCCATGGTCATGAGATCGAAGCCCTTGCTCGCCAGCATGCGCGTCGTCGCGTCCAACACTGCCTGTTCACGCAGCTTGAAAGCCTGATCTTTGAAGCTGAGCCTGCCTAAAATACCCATTGGTAACACCTTTTACTGATTGGTAGCATTTTTTCCAAACCGGTTATATCCTGAATATAAAGCACCGCCCAGCGGCTGCCAAGTTAACCCGCTCAACCCATACGCCCATAGGACGCATCGGTGAATACTCAGCAGCGACAACACATCGCCGTCATTGGCGCCGGCATCTCCGGTCTGGCCTGCGCGCACTTTTTGGCCCGCGGTCACAACATTACCCTATTCGAAGATGCCGATTACCTGGGCGGCCACGCCCATACCGTCGACATCGCGATGGATGGCGTCCGCTTTGCCGTCGACACGGGCTTTCTGGTGTACAACGATCGCACCTACCCTAACCTGATCGCGCTATTTGCCGAGCTGGGCATCGTCAGCCACCCCAGCGACATGTCATTCAGCGTTTCACTGGACCAGGGCCAGCTGGAATGGGCGGGCAGCAGTCTGGACACCGTGTTCGCCCAACGCCGCAATCTGTTGTCGCCGGGATTTTGGGGCATGCTGACCGACATTATCCGTTTCAACCGCGCCGCGCCGCGCAACCTGAAACGGGCCGTCGAATCGCCGCTCACGCTGGGCCAGTTGCTTGAAGCGGACCGCTATGGCGCACGCTTCCGCGATCACTATCTGCTGCCGATGGCCGCGGCCATCTGGTCCAGCCCCTGCCGCGACATCCTGTCTTTCCCCGCGGAAACCTTTCTGCGTTTCAGCCTCAACCATGGCCTCTTGCAGTTGAGCAACCGGCCGCAGTGGCGGACGGTGCGGGATGGCGCGCGCCAGTATGTGCAAAAAATCGCGGTCGGCTTGAATGATGTTCGGCTGTCCACCCCGGTACTGCGCGTCTGTCGGGAAGCTGGCCGAGTGCGCGTGCACACCGCGCATGGCGAGGAATGTTTCGACAGCGTGGTATTCGCTACCCACGCCCCTCAAACGCTGGCGCTGCTGGCCGATGCCGACGAGCGCGAACGGTCGCTGCTATCCGCGGTGCGCTACCAAGCCAATGAGGCCGTGCTGCATACCGATGTCTCCTTGCTGCCGCGCAGCCCTCGCGCCTGGGCGGCCTGGAACTTCTTGGCCGAAGGGAAAGACGATGGACGCGCCGTGGGCGTGAGCTATCTATTGAACCGATTACAGCCGCTGCCGGTGGAAACCCCGGTGATGGTCACGCTTAATCCGACGCAAGAGCCGGATCCGGCCAAGGTGCTGGGCCGCTACCATTACGAACACCCGCTGTTGGACAACGCCGCCATCGCCGCGCAAAAAGCGCTATCCAAAATCCAGGGGCGACGCGGCTGCTGGTTCACTGGCGCCTGGACTGGCTACGGCTTCCATGAGGATGGCCTGAAATCGGCCTTGCGCGTGGCACAGGATTTTGGCCTGGCACCCACCTGGGCGAGGCTGTAAACATGAGCACGGCCTATCTGCTGACCGGACACGTGATGCACCATCGCTTACGCCCGGCCGCCAATCGCTTCGTCTACCCGGTGTTTTGCTTGCGGCTCAAGCTATCCGCGCTGGAAAACATGCGCGGGCCATGGTTTGGCGTGGACTGCCGCCGGCCGCTGTCGCTGCGCACGCGCGACTACGGCCCGCGCGACGGCTCGCCGCTATTGCCCTGGATTCGTGCGCGCCTGGACGAAGCCGGCCTTCCCTGCGATGGCGAGGTCTGGCTGCAAACCTTCCCGCGCGTGTTCGGCTACGCCTTCAATCCGGTCAGTTTCTGGCACTGCCACGACGCCGCTGGCCAGTTGATCGCCGTGCTGGCCGAGGTGAACAACACCTTTGGCGAAAGACATGGCTATCTACTCAGCCAAACCGACGGAGGGCCGATTAGCGCCTCCAGCCAGTTGGTCTGCCGCAAACTGCTGCATGTCTCCCCGTTTTGCCAAGTGGAAGGCCATTATCGATTCCGCTTCGTGGAACAAGCGGGCCGCGCGCTGACACGGATCGATTATCACGACGCCAACGGCGCTCTGCTTCACACCTCGATATCCGGCCGCTTGCGCGCCTTGAGCTCGGCCACAGCGGCGGCCGCCTTGCTGCGCCAGCCTCTGCTCACCCTGGGCGTCATCGCCCGCATTCACTGGCAGGCGCTGAAGCTTTGGCTAAAACGCGTACCCTTTTCCCGCAAACCCCATCCCCCCGCCACCGCCCTCAGCCGTGGCCAGGAGCTGAAACCATGAGCGCGAGCCAACCCCTCTCCTTGTCCCACCCCAAGTTTCCCGCGGCGGGGCGCGCGCTGCTCGCGATACTGGCTCAATTGCGCCACGGCAGCCTTAAGGTGGTCACGCCAGATGGCGAGACCTTATGGTTTGGCGTGGCCCAAACGCAAGTCAGCGCGGAGTTGACGCTACGGGACTGGCGCGCCTGCGCCCGCATCCTGTCCGGCGGCGACATCGGCTTTGCCGAGGCCTATCGTGACGGCTGGTTGGACTGCCCGGACCTGACAGGGCTGCTGCAACTGATGCTGCGCAATGAAGACGCCTTGCAATTGGGGGCGCTGGGCCGTTGGGCCGCGCGTTTGTGGCACAGGCTGCGCCATCTCCTGCGCGTCAACAGCCGCCGCGGCAGCCGCCGCAACATCCATGCCCATTACGATATCGGCAACGATTTTTACAAACTGTGGCTGGACCCAAGCTGGACTTACTCCAGCGCATGGTTCGACGGCGACTACAGCCAGCCCTTGGCCCAAGCGCAGGCGCGCAAGTACCAACGCATTTGCGAGCAGTTGAAGCTACGCCCCGGCATGCGGGTGCTGGAAATCGGCTGCGGCTGGGGAGGGTTCGCCGAACACGCAGCCGGTCTCGGCGTCTCCGTGCACGGCATCACCATTTCGGATGCGCAACTGAGCTTCGCACGCCGCCGCCTTGCCAAGGAGCCGCTAGTCACACTGGAACACCGCGACTACCGCGATCTGAGCGGCCAATACGACGCCATCGTGTCGATCGAAATGTTCGAGGCGGTGGGCGAGCGTTACTGGCGCGGCTATTTCGACACCCTGCGCCGCTGCCTGAAGCCGGGCGGCCAAGCGCTGGCGCAAAGCATCACCATCGATGAATCGCGTTTCGAGGCCTACCGCGCCAGCACCGATTTCATCCAGGCCTTCATCTTCCCCGGCGGCATGCTTCCCAGCCGCGAGCGTTTTGAGCGCGCGGCGCATCAAAGCGGGCTGGCCAGCCGCAAGCGCCTGGATTTCGGCGCGGACTACGCGGAAACGCTGCGCCGCTGGCGCCAGGCCTTCGAGACCCATCTGGACGCCATTCGCGGCCAGGGTTTCGACGAGGCCTTCATTCGGCTGTGGCGGCTTTACCTGTGCTACTGCGAAGCGGGTTTCGATGCGGGACGCATCGGCGTGTCGCAGTTTCTGCTGCAAAGGACGTAACCATGCGCGCCCCCGCCTGGCTCGCCGCGCTGCTCCTGCTGGCAGGCTGCGCCGCTCCAACGGTTGGAGATTACGCCGCCAACCGCCCGCTGCTAGATCCCGGCCGGTTTTTCCTTGGCCAAACCAAGGCCTGGGGCATGTATCAGGACCGGCAAGGCCGCCTGCTCAAGCGCTTCACCGTCGACATGGACGGCGAACGCCACGGCGAGGAGTTGGTGTTGACCGAGCGCTTTCTTTACAGCGACGGCAGCCGACAACAACGCGTGTGGCGGCTCAAGCCCATCGGCCAGGGCCGCTGGCGAGGCCTGGCCGACGACGTGGAGGGGGAAGCCATGGGCGAGACGGCCGGCAACGCGCTGCGCTGGCGCTACACGCTGAAGTTGCCGGTGGAGGGCGAGGAATACCTGGTCCAGTTCGATGACTGGATGTTCCTGCAAGACGAGCGCAGCCTGCTCAACCGCGCGGTCATGAGCAAGTTTGGTTTCCGCTTGGGCGAGGTCACGCTGTTTTTCCACAAACCGGAGTCAGGGTCATGACACTGCGCCTTAATCCTCGCATCGCCGATTGGCGCGCGCGCCGGGTATGGGTGATAGGCGCGTCCAGCGGCATCGGCGCGGCATTGGCCGACGAGCTGCTATCGGCCGGCGCCCAAGTCATCCTCTCCGCCCGACGCGCCGAACCGATGCGCATGCTGGCGGCAGAGCGCCCGGGCGCGCAAGTGGAAACGCTGGACGTGACCGATCCGGCCGCCTGGCGGGCCGCTTGGTCGCGCCTGGAAGCCGCCAGCGCGCTGCCCGACCTCGTGGTGTTCTGCGCGGCGGACTACCGTCCGCAAACCTGCCTGGATCTGCACGCCGATGAAACCCGCGGCCTGCTCGACACCAATCTGCTCGGCGTCTACCACGGGCTGGAAGTGGTGTTGCCGGCGCTGGCGCGGCAAGGCCGCGGCGGCGTGGCGCTGATCGCCAGCGTGGCGGGTTATGTCGGCCTGCCCGGCGCCGCAGTGTACGGCCCCGGCAAGGCGGCGCTGATCAATCTGGCGGAAATCCTCTACGCGGAACTCAAGCCGCATGGCGTGGCGGTTTATCTGATCAATCCCGGCTTCGTGGCCACACCGCTGACCGCCAAGAACGATTTTTCCATGCCGGCGCTGCTCACGCCGCGCCGGGCGGCTCGCGACATCATGCGCGGGCTGGCCCGCGGCGCGTTTGAAATTCACTTTCCGCTGCGCTTCACCGTATGGCTCAAACTACTGCGGCTGCTGCCTTACCGGCTGCGGCTACCCTTGCTCGCGAGGTTGGCACGACCATGAAACGCATCCCCACTCAAGCCGATTGGCAAGCTTTGCTCGACTGGTATCAAACGCTGACACCGCAAACCTTGCCGGACATTGGTCTTTTCTACGCGGAAGACGCCCGCTTCAAGGACCCCTTCAACGACGTGCGCGGCGTGATCAGAATCCAGGCGGTGTTTCACCACATGTTCAAGACGCTGGAACAGCCCCGCTTCACGGTCATCCACGCGCTACGGGATGGCGACCAGGCCTTCATCACCTGGGATTTCGATTTTGCCTATGCCGGTCGCAAGGTCAATATTCACGGCGGCAGCCATTTGCAGTTCGATGCCGACGGCAAAATCACGCTGCACCGCGACTACTGGGACGCCGCCGAAGAATTGTTCGAGAAAATCCCCCTGCTTGGGCTGCCGGTGGCCTGGCTGCGCAAAAAACTGAAGGTAGCGTGATGGCGCGGATATTCAAGGGCAATAAGGCGGCATTGCCATCCAAGCGCTGCGCTGCCTGCGGCCTTCCGATGAGCTGGCGCAAAAAATGGCGCAATAATTGGGATGCCGTCCAATACTGCTCCGAACGCTGCCGCCGTCAGAAGGACATGGCCCAATGACTCTCTTGCGGCTGATTCTGGGCGACCAGCTCAACCCCAACCATAGTTGGTTCACCGCCCCCGACCCCGAGGTGGTGCATGTGATGATGGAAATCCGCCAGGAAACGGATTACGTACGCCACCACGCGCAGAAAATCCTGGCCATCTTCGCCGCGATGCGTGATTTTGCAAGCCAACTGAAGGCCTTGGGGCATCGAGTGCGCTACATCGCCATCGACGACGGAAGCAACCGCCAATCGTTAATCGGCAATTTGGATGCGCTGATCCGCCACTACGGCGCGACGAGGGTGGAATACCTGGCTCCGGACGAATGGCGGCTGGATCATCAACTCGCCAGTTGGGGCGCGGATTTATCCATTCCATGCCACATGGCGGACAGCGAGCACTTCTACACCGCTCGCGGCGACGCCGCCGCGTTCTTCGGCGCGCGGCGGCAATGGCGGCAGGAGACCCTATATCGTCACCTGCGGCGCCAGCACGGCATTTTGGTGGACGAGAACGGCGAACCCGCCGACGGGCGCTGGAATTTCGATGCCGACAACCGTCAGCGCTGGTCCGGCAGCCCGCCGGAACCCAATGACCCTCGCCCTGAGCATGACCACCGCGGGCTGTGGCAATCCATAAGCGACGCCGGTGTGGACAGTTTCGGTCAGCCTCAGGCCAAAGCGCTGCGCTGGCCGCTCAAGCGCGCCGAGGCGCAGGCCCTACTGCGCGACTTTATCGAGCGGACGCTGCCGCACTTTGGCGCTTATCAGGACGCGATGAGCCGGCATGCGCGGCGCTTGTTTCATTCCCAGCTTTCCTTCGCCCTCAATGTGAAAATGCTCAATCCGCGCGAGGTGGTGGACGCCGCCATCGCCGCCTGGCGCTCGGGCCGCGCGCCACTGGCCGCGGTGGAGGGCTTTGTGCGGCAGATACTGGGCTGGCGCGAATACGTGCGAGGCGTCTATTGGGCCAAGATGCCCGGCTACCGCGACAATAACGCCCTGTCGCACAGTCTGCCGCTGCCGCGCTGGTTCTGGGATGGCGCAACGGGCATGCGGTGTCTTGCTCACGCCATCGGCCAATCGCTGGAAGACGCCTACGCCCACCACATCCAGCGGCTGATGGTGATCGGAAATTTCGGACTGATCGCCGGCCTGTCGCCGCAGGCGCTGCATGAATGGTATTTGGGCGTCTACATCGATGCCTTCGAATGGGTGGAGTTGCCCAACACTCTGGGCATGAGCCAGTTCGCCGACGGCGGGCTGCTCGGCAGCAAGCCCTACGCCGGCAGCGCCGCTTATATCGGCCGCATGAGCGATTACTGCGCCGGCTGCCGCTACCGGCCCAAACTGCGCACCGGCCCGGACGCCTGTCCCTTTAATGCCCTGTACTGGAATTTTTTCCAGCGCCACCGCGCGCGGCTGGCGGCCAATCCGCGACTCAGCCTGGTCTATCGCCAGCTGGACAAGCTGCCGGATGCCGAACAAGCCGCTATCGCCGCTCACGCGGCGGCGCTGCAAGCCGATCTCGACACACTGTGAGCCCGATATGTTGAAAAAAACCCTCGCTCTACTGGCGATTGCCCTATTGCCGCTTACCGGCTGCAACACCCTGCCGCCGCCGGACGTCACCCCTGTGCAAGGCTTCCAACTGGAACGCTATCAGGGGCGCTGGTATGAAATCGCCCGTCTGGACCACCGTTTCGAACGGGGCCTGCAAGCGGTGAGCGCCGATTACAGTCGCAATAGCGACGGCAGCATCCGCGTGGTCAACTGCGGCTTTGACACCGCCGCCGCCAGTTGGCGCGAAGCCGTGGGCAAGGCCTGGTTCAACGGCCGCGCCGACGTCGCCTCGCTGAAAGTGTCGTTCTTTGGCCCGTTCTACGGCGGCTACCACGTGGCGGCGCTGGACCCCGGCTATCGCTGGGCGGTGGTAGTGGGACCGGACAAGGACTACTTGTGGCTGCTGTCGCGCGACAAGCAGCCCGTCCCCGAGGCCAAGTCCGCTCTGCTGGCGGTGGCGGCCAAATTGGACGTAGCCACCGAGAAGTTGATTTGGGTGAGTCAGGATCGTGACGACAACTAGGCGGCTCAACCCGGAAAAATTGCTGCTGAGCAAGTGGACCGCCGCCGCGCCGCGCGACAAGGAAAAACACTTCCTGGTGGTGGCGCTGGGACGGCCCGCGCCCGACTGCCCGGTAGAAACGGTAACGCTGGAGGCGGTGTACACCCGGCACCAGCAAACCATGCCGTGGCAGGCTCTGCGCGACGACGAGCAATGGCGGCAAGGCTGGAAATAAACGCCCAGCCAAATTCACCAGGCTGACGCTTGCCTGGCACCGATAATCTTTTTATCGTTAATACATGTCTTCGCGTCCATTGTCATGGAGTGTTGCCGTGGAGTTGTTCGATACCTTGTCCGCTCAAATCCGCCATATGCGTCTGCCGCTATTCGCGGTCAGTCTCAGCGCGGTGCCCTTTCCCGATACGCCCTTGCTGTTGATGCTGCATTGGCATGGTTTCCGCCGCCCAGGACCCGGCCACGGCCAAGATGGCGAGCCCTTGCTTCGGCAAGTGCCGGCATCGGCCTTGCAACTGACGCGCAGATGGGGCGCTCTATCGCTGATAGAAGAAGACATTCTGGACGCGGCCTGGCAACTGGGCGCCTGGAACCTGCTGCGCGACGAGCGGCGCGGCTGCAACACCATGGGCGCGGCCGCAGGGGAAGAGCTGGCCTGCCGCCAGGCTTTCGGCGATCTGCCGCCTATCTCAGGGCAGGAAAGTGTCTTGGCGGAAGCGCCCGACGGCCCGGAGCTGATGCGGCTGGCCTCCCGCCGGGGCTATGTTTCCTGGCAGTTCCGTCCGGTACACGGCGGGATATGGCGCGATCTGGCCGAAGACGACACCCTGAGCGAGGAAGGCCTGCGCAAACCTCCCTGCCCCCTCAGGCCGCGCCTCTGCCATGGAGGCAAGGCGACCAGAACGGAGTACCGTTTTGGCCGCGTCGAACGCATCATTTTGTAGTCTCGTTTTTTCTGCAAAAAACCCCTTGAAAAGTTTTTGGCCCGCCCTTACTTCGTCTTTCGTCAACCATTCCGGCTGACTTTGACCGGTAACAGCGGGCCTTTTCGCGCCTGCCGCTCGGTCTTACATCCCGTTTCCAATGATCTGAATCGCACAGGAGATTGATATGCAAATCCGTCCTCTGCACGACCGGATTATCGTCAAGCGGATCGAGAAGGTCCGCCAGACTGCTTCCGGCATCGTCATCCCCGATAGCGCCGCTGAAAAACCGGAACAGGGCGAAGTTCTCGCCGTTGGCCCTGGCAAGCGCTTGCAAGACGGCACATTGTTGCCGATGCAGCTGCAGGTGGGCGATCTGGTCTTGTTCGGCAAATACGGCGGCCAGACCGTCAAGCTAAACGACCAGGAATACTTGGTGCTACGCGAAGAAGACGTCTTCGGGGTCGTTGAAGACGCTTCCCAATCCGGCCGCAAGGCTGCCTGATTTCCCACATTCATCACAGGAGTTAAACCATGGCTGCGAAAGAAGTCCGCTTCCACGACAACGCCCGTGAGCGCATCGTCAACGGCGTCAATGTGCTGGCTAATGCCGTCAAAGTCACCCTGGGTCCGAAAGGCCGCAACGTACTGTTGGCGCGCAGTTTCGGCGCGCCGCACATCACCAAGGATGGCGTGTCGGTCGCCAAGGAAATCGAACTGAAGGACCCATTCGAGAACATGGGCGCGCAGATGGTGAAAGAAGTGGCGTCCAAGACCGCCGACGTGGCGGGCGATGGCACCACCACCGCTACCGTGCTGGCACAGGCCATCGTGCAGGAAGGCATGAAGTATGTCGCTTCCGGCATGAATCCGATGGACCTGAAGCGCGGCATCGATAAAGCCGCCCATGCCGTGGTGAAAGAGCTGCAAACCTTGTCCAAGCCGGTGACCAACAGCAAGGAAACCGCCCAAGTCGCCGCGCTGTCCGCCAACTCCGACGAGTCCATCGGCAAGATCATCGCCGACGCCATGGAGAAGGTGGGCAAGGAAGGCGTGATCACCGTCGAGGACGGCAAATCCTTGGACAACGAATTGGCCGTCGTCGAGGGCATGCAGTTCGACCGCGGCTATCTGTCGCCCTACTTCATCACCGACCCGGAAAAACAGACCGCCGTGCTGGAAGACCCGCTGGTGCTGCTCTACGACAAGAAGATCAGCAATATCCGCGATCTGCTGCCGGTGCTGGAGCAAGTGGCCAAGGCCGGCAAGCCGCTGCTGATCGTCGCCGAAGACGTGGAAGGCGAAGCGCTGGCCACCCTGGTGGTGAACAGCATGCGCGGCATCCTGAAGGTAGCCGCCGTCAAGGCGCCGGGCTTTGGCGACCGCCGCAAGGCCATGCTGGAAGACATCGCCATCCTTACCGGCGGCACTGTCATTTCCGAGGAAACCGGTCTCACGCTGGAGAAGGCCGGCCTGGCGGAGTTGGGCAGCGCCAAGCGCGTGGAAATCGGCAAGGAGAATACCACCATCATCGACGGCGCGGGAGACAAGGCCAAGATCGATGCTCGCGTTCAGACCATACGCGCCCAGATCGACGCGGCCACTAGCGACTATGACCGCGAGAAACTGCAGGAGCGCGTGGCCAAGCTAGCTGGCGGCGTGGCGGTGATCCGCATAGGCGCGGCCACCGAAGTGGAAATGAAAGAGAAGAAAGACCGCGTGGACGACGCACTGCACGCCACCCGCGCCGCGGTGGAAGAAGGCATCGTTGCCGGCGGTGGCGTCGCCCTATTGCGCGCCCGTACCCACATCGGTGAACTCAAGGGCGACAACGCCGACCAGGATGCAGGCATCCAGATCGTGCTGCGCGCGCTGGAGGCGCCGCTGCGCGCCATCGCCGCCAATGCCGGCGACGAGCCGTCGGTGATCGTCAACAAGGTTCTGGAGGGCAAGGGCAGCCATGGCTACAACGCCGCCAGCGGCCAGTTTGGCGACTTGGTGGAAGTGGGTGTGATCGATCCGACCAAGGTGACGCGCACCGCGCTACAAAACGCCGCTTCCATCGCCAGCCTGATCCTGACCACTGACGCCACCGTGGCCGAAGCGGCGCAGGACAGCAAGGCCAGGGCTTCCGCGGAGCTGGATTACTGATCCGCAGCTTTCCCCCTTCGTCATTGGCCCGTGCTTAAGCGCGGGCTTTTTTTTGCGCGAGTATCTCTATTCGACTTCTAAAACAAAATGCGTCGCTCATGCCACAGGATTTTTTATTAACATTGCTGAAAGTTCAGTATTTTTCACTAAGTATGCGCAGTGCCTCCCTTCATCGGTGCACTCAAAAGTGAGAAAAGCCTTACTTGGCAAGGATGGAAGTTTTCACTTACTTTGCTTCCCTACATGTTGTAGGCAATGCGAGCCGGATCGCCGTTGGTTCAACTGCGCCATGGCCCGCAATCAAAATCCGTTGCGGCTTCCTGCTTGGCGTTCCTCCGTGATTTCGCTTAATGCCAGGTGCTGTAAGAGCATGATCGTCTTGCCATCGACGATTTCGCCGCTTTTGACCAAACGCAAAGCGGTCCGCAGCGGCATTTCGAGCACCTCAAGATCCTCGCCCTCGTCTTCGATTCCGCCGCCATCGCTTACGCGCATGGACGCGTCATAGTCCCCCAGATAGAAATAGAGCTTCTCGGTCACTGACCCCGGACTCATGTAAGCCTCAAATACCTTGCGGATATTGCTCACGCGGTACCCAGTCTCCTCTTCCGCCTCTAGGCGTATGCGCTCTTCCGGCGTGGCGTTGTCGAGCAAGCCCGCGGCCGCCTCGATCAACATGCCGTCGTGTCCGTTGACGAACACGGGCATCCGAAACTGGCGCGTGAGCACTACATTTCCCGTGCGCCGGCAATGCAACAGGATGGTTGCGCCGTTGCCGCGATCGTATGTTTCCCTGCTTTGACGCTGCCACCTGCCATCTCGGCGCAGAAAATCGAACGTCACCTTCTTCAGCGTGTACCAATTGTCGGAGAGTACGGTGGACTCGACGATGCGAACCCGGTCTTTCGTTGCAGCCATGGCGCCTCCAGTCGACAGCTAATAGAGGTGATGGTATCGTGCACACTCGTGCAACATCAAGATATTTCGTGCAAACATATGCTAACGACACAACGTAAGAAAGCCATCCTGGACGCGCTTGCTCGCGATGGCCAAGTGCTCGCCGGCGAGTTGAGCGTGGAGTTCGGCGTATCGGAAGACACGATTCGCCGGGACTTGCGTGAACTCGCTTCGGAGGGGTTATTGCAACGCGTTCACGGCGGCGCGTTGCCCGTTTCTCCTGCGCTCGCACCGTTCGAGCTGCGCCGGGACATTGAGTCGGCCGCCAAGCAAAGGATTGCACGGCAAGCGGCCGCGATGATCGTCCCCGGGCAGACAGCGATCATTGATGGCGGCACCACGTCGGCATTGCTGGTCAAGGCACTGCCCGCTGATCTGCGGGCGACGATCGTCACGCATAGCCCAAGCGTCGCCACGGCGCTCGCCGAGCATCCTTCGGTCGAAGTCATTCTGATAGGTGGACGGCTGTACAAGCATTCGATCGTCGCCGTCGGCGCCGCCGCGATCGAGGGCATCTCGCGCATCCATGCGGATTGGTACTTCATGGGCGTGACCGGTGTTCACCCCACGGCGGGCCTGAGCACCGGAGATTTTGAGGAAGCCGCGATCAAGCGCGCGCTCGCTGCGCGCGCGGCGGAGACGATCGTGCTGGCGTCGTCGTCGAAACTCAATGCGGCGTCGCCTTTCGTCATCGGTGAGATCACGCTCGCACAAACCATCGTCGTCGAGAAGGACGCCGACCGGGAATTGATGAGACAGATCGAAACAGCGGGGGTGACGGTCGTGCGTGCGTAGTGCTGCGGCAAGAGCCTGTTTCTGATCCCGCAAGCTCGGACGAGGCCAGGCGAAAACCGCTGAGGAAGCGGAATGTACATTCGGTACATGAGCATTTCGAAGCTGTTTTCAACGCCGCATCACCGCCGCGCAGCAGACTTTGAACAGGTTCTAAGAACCTGTTCAAAGGCTCGCGAGCAAGGGCGAGACAAG
>NZ_LDUI01000059.1:0-9745 GCF_001043555.1 Chromobacterium sp. LK1
GCTGATCATGTCGGCGGCCACCTGGTATGTCGGCATCGTCAAGCTGCTGGAACAGCGCCGCCTGCTGAAGCAAGGCCGCGAGCTGCTGGCGGTGCACGGCGCGGAGCTGCAAAAGCGCGCCAGCGAACTGGCCGACGAAGGCATGTTCAGCGCGGTGGCGGTGGCCGGCATTGAGGCGGCTGGCGAACACAAGGGCGAACTGGCCGGCCGCGTCGATCTCAACACCTGGGTGTCGATGGCGATCTCCGACGCGGTGGACTCCGCCAGTCACCATATGCAAAACGGCCTGTCGGTGGTGGCGACGGTGGGTTCCACCGCGCCGTTCGTCGGCCTGTTCGGCACGGTATGGGGTATTTACCACGCGCTGACGGCGATCGGCATGTCCGGCCAGGCGTCCATCGACAAAGTGGCGGGCCCGGTGGGCGAAGCGCTGATCATGACCGCGATCGGCCTGGGCGTCGCGGTGCCGGCGGTGCTGGGCTACAACTGGCTGGTGCGCCGCAACAAGCTGGTGCTGGACATGGTGCGCGTGGTGGCGGGACGTCTGCACGCCAGCCTGCTCGCCAGCCGCTGAGGAGCGGACGATGAAGGGGCGCAACGCAAGATTCGGCCAGGGCCACGGCAAGGGCGACGAAGACGCGGTGATGTCGGCGATCAACACCACGCCGCTGGTGGACGTGATGCTGGTGCTGCTGATCATCTTCCTGATCACGGTGCCGGTGGTGACGCAGACGGTGAAGATGGCGCTGCCGAAGGAAAGCAATATCCCGACGCAGACCAAGCCGGAGAACATCGTGCTGGGTGTGGACACCGGCAACACCATTTACTGGAACACCACGCCGGTGAAGACGCAGGAAGAATTGTTGGCGCGGCTGGTGAAGGAAGCGAAGAAGGACCCGCAGCCGGAAGTGCACATCCGCGGGGACCTGGCGGCGAAGTACGGCCCGATCGGCCGTATCGTGCTGGCGGTGCAGCAGGCGGGGATCGTGAAGATCGCTTTCATTACCGAGCCGCCGCCGCGGAACTAGAAGGGAGAGCAAGATGGGTATGAATGTAGGCTCGTCCGACGACGATCTGATGGTGGAAATGAACACCACGCCCTTGATCGACGTGATGCTGGTGCTGTTGATCATGCTGATCATCACGATTCCGATCCAGACGCACGCGGTGAAGCTGGACATGCCGGTGAGCAGCCCCGCCAAGCCCTTGGAAAAGCCGGTGGTGGTGCAGATCGACATTGCGGCGGACAACGGTATCTTGTGGAACGGCGAGCGGCTGGCGAACCGAGAGGGCTTGGAGAAGAAGCTGACGGAAGCGGCGGCGCGGGTGCCGCAGCCGGAGTTTCACATCAAGCCGAACAAGGACGCGGGGTATGAGCCGGTGGCGATGGTGCTGGCGGAGTCGCAGCGTCTGGGGGTGACCAAGCTGGGGATTGTAGGGTCGGAACAATTCGTGCAATAAGAGCGGCTAACCAAACTCCTGATGCTGCGTTGCGCCGACTTGCCGTACTCAATGTACTGTCTGCGTCGGCGCGCCTTGCCTCAGCCGTAAAACTGAGTTTTGTTAGCCACTCTAAGCCCCTCTAGGTCAGATCCTTTATAAGCTTGCGCATAAAGTTGTCTTTGTCATGAAAAGTGATACTGGACCGCTTTTTGGAAAAGGCAGCCCGCGGGCTGCCTTTGTTTTGCACCTGTGAGCCGGTCCCAACTTTCCGCCGGAACCAAAACAAGGAAAACAGGGCCGCAGAGAAATAGAGAGAAAGGAAACAACATGAAAATGAAGTTAGCCCTGCTTGCCGCCAGCCTGCTGCTGGCCTGGCAGGCGCAGGCCGGCGTTGCCACCGGCATCGACAAGCAGCATTTCGACAGCGCGGTGCGAGCGCAGGACGATATCTATCACGCGGTCAACGGCAACTGGGTCAAGCACGCGGTGTTGCCGGCGTCGGAAGACAACGACGGCGCCTTCAAGCAATTGCGCGACCTGAGCCTGGAGCGCAGCCGCAAGCTGATAGAAAGCGCCGCGGCTCAGCCAGGCGCTTCGCCGGAGGCGCAGAAGATAGGCGATCTGTATCACAGCTTCATGGACGAGGCCGCGCTGAACAAGCTGGGCCTGGCGCCGCTACGCGGCGAGTTGGCGGAAATCGCCGCCTTGAAGGACAAGCGCGCGCTGGCGGCCTGGATGGGTTCGGCGCAAAGCCTGGGCGTGCAGCAGCCCCTGGCCTTCTATGTGGAAGCGGACGCCAAGGACGCGCGTCAGTACCTGGCCGGGCTGTACCAGAACGGCCTGAGCCTGCCGGACCGCGATTACTACCTGGGTAAGGACGCGCGCTTCGAGAAGGCGCGCCAAGCTTATCGCGGCTATCTGCTAAAGCTGTTCAAGCTGGGTGGCTATAGCGAGCCGGAGCGGCGCGCCCAACGCGTGTTCGCGCTGGAAACCAAGTTGGCGGAAGCGCAATGGAGCAAGGTGCAGAACCGCGATCCGCAGAAGACTTACAACAAGATGAGCGTGGCCGAGCTGAAAAAACAGGCGCCGGGCTTTGACTGGCAGGCCTTCCTGGACGCGGCCGAGGCCGGCGGCATCAGCGCGGTCAACGTCAACCAGCCCAGCTATGCGCAGGCCTGGGCCAAGCTGGCGGCGGAGCAGCCGCTGCAAGACTGGCAGGACTATCTGACGGTGCAGACGCTGGACGCTTACGCGCCTTATCTGGACGACACCCTGGCCCAGACCCGCTTCGACTTCCACGGCAAGGCGCTGGCCGGCACCCTGGAACAGCAGCCGCGCTGGAAGCGCGGCGTGAAGGCGGTGGAGGGCAATCTGGGCGAGGCGTTGGGCAAGCTCTATGTGCAAGCCTACTTCCCGCCGGAATCCAAGGCCAAGATGGAAGTGCTGGTGGGCAATCTGATGAAGGCTTACGCCCAGAGCATAGACACGCTCAGCTGGATGAGCCCGGCCACCAAGAAGGCCGCGCAGGACAAGCTGTCCAAATACATGCTGAAGATAGGCTACCCCAATAAGTGGCGCGACTACGGCGGCCTGGAGATCAAGCGCGACGATCTGGCGGGCAATATCAAGCGCGGCTCGATTTTTGAATACCGCCGCATGCTGGCCAGGCTGGGCAAACCGGTGGACCGCGAGGAGTGGGGCATGACGCCGCAGACCGTCAACGCCTACTACAACCCTTCGCTGAACGAAATCGTGTTCCCGGCCGCCATTCTGCAGCCGCCGTTCTTTGACGCCAAGGCCGACGACGCGGTCAACTACGGCGGCATCGGCGCGGTGATCGGCCATGAAATCAGCCACGGTTTCGATGATCAGGGCAGCCAGTTCGACGGCGATGGCAATATGCGCAACTGGTGGACGGCGGAAGACCGCGCTCGCTTCGACCAACTGACCGGCAAGCTGGTGGCGCAGTACAACGCCTACGAGCCGCTGCCGGGCAAGCACATCAACGGCGAGCTGACCTTGGGCGAAAACATTGCCGACAACGCCGGCCTGCAAATCGCCTACAAGGCCTACCAGCTGTCATTGGGCGGCAAGAGCGCGCCGGTGCTGGACGGCATGAACGGCGATCAGCGCTTCTTCTACGGCTTCGCCCAGGTGTGGCGCACCAAGATCCGCGACGAAGCCTTGCTGTCGCGCCTAGTGACCGACCCGCACTCGCCGGGCGAATTCCGCGCCATCGGCGCGGCGAGCAATAGCGATGCCTTCGTCGAAACCTTCGAAGTCAAACCGGGCGACAAGATGTTCAAGCCGCAGGATGAGCGCATCCGTATCTGGTAAGCGCGGAACCCAGGCAAGCCGGGGCATGCCCCGGCTTTTGCGCTGGGTCCTGCGTGTAGCGTGGCTGCAATCTGGCTGGGGCATAGTGCTTTGAGTCCGGCTTGGGTTTCTCGGAGCAAAAACTCTAAAAAAATGGATTTTCCAAAGAGGCAGGCGGATAATGCCCGCCAGCATTCAGGAGAGATAGGCTGATTTAATGAAGTGCGTTGACGATTTCAGACTGCGGCTAGGCACGCAGGAACTGGTGCCCATCATGATAGGCGGCATGGGCGTGGACATCTCCACCTCGGCGCTGGCGCTGGAAGCGGCCAGGCTGGGTGGCGTGGGCCATATTTCCGA
Source organism: Chromobacterium sp. LK1 (assembly GCF_001043555.1). NCBI lineage: Bacteria > Pseudomonadati > Pseudomonadota > Betaproteobacteria > Neisseriales > Chromobacteriaceae > Chromobacterium > Chromobacterium sp. LK1. The sequence continues at coordinate 4,120 of NZ_LDUI01000059.1, forward strand.
CGCCATGGTGCCCACGGTGACCGACCGCCGCTTCAACACCAAATACGTCAAAGACAAGCTCAAGCAGTACAAATTCAATGTCGAGAACAGCGACAAGTCCGTCGTGCAGTTCGACTTGGGCCTGCTGGCCGAAGCCACCCGCATGCATGTGGGCAAGACCATGGAAGCCAAGTGCGGCGACGGCCTGGTCTTCATCAACTGCATGGAAAAGCTGACCATGAACGCGCCCAAGGACACCTTGCGCACGCGCATGCACGCCGCGCTGGACGCGGGCATCGACGGCATCACCCTGGCCGCCGGCCTGCACCTGGGTTCCTTCGCGCTGATGGAAGACCATCCGCGCTTCCGCGACGCCAAGCTTGGCATCATCGTCTCCTCCTTGCGCGCGCTACAGCTATTCCTGAAAAAGAGCGCGCGCAGCAATCGCCTGCCGGACTACGTGGTGGTGGAAGGCCCGCTGGCCGGCGGCCACCTCGGCTTCGGCATGGACTGGGCGCAATACGATCTGGCCGCCATCGTCGTGGAAATCCGCGATTGGTTGCGGGCCGAGCAACTGGACATCCCCTTGATTCCGGCTGGCGGCGTGTTCACCGGCAGCGATGCGACCAACTTCCTGGAAATGGGCGCCGGCGCGGTGCAAGTGGCCACCCGCTTCACCGTGGCGCGCGAATGCGGCTTGCCGGAGAAAGTGCAGCAGGAGTACTTCAAGGCCAATGAGGACGATATCGAAGTCAACCAGCTGTCACCCACCGGCTATCCGATGCGGATGATCAAGCACTGCCCGGCCATCGGCGACGGCATCCGTCCCAACTGCGAGGCCTATGGCTACCTGCTGGATGCCAAGGGCGGCTGTTCCTATATCGATGCCTACAACCGCGAAGTGGCCGCCCATCCAGGCGAGCGTCGCATCAAGGTATGGGACAAGACCTGTCTGTGCACGCAGATGCGCAATTTCGATTGCTGGACCTGTGGCCACAATGCCTACCGTCTCAAGGACACCACAGTCCGGCGCGATGACGGCAGCTATCAACTGCTCAGCGCCGAGCACGTGTTCCAAGACTACCAATACAGCAAGGATCACAAAATCGCCTTGCCGGAGCTGGAGAGCACAGTTATCGCATAAGCAGAGTAGTTTCAAGAAAAAGACGGGAGCATGTGCTCCCGTCTTTTTTTATTCATCGTTAAGTGTTTATACGTAAATCTCATTCAAGTGTTTTTATTTAAAATGTCGCTAAAAATTATATATGAATAATTTAAGATAAATACTCTAAGCTGTTTCGTGACGATGAAGAACTTGATCGCCGCCGCTATTGGCGGCTTTGTATTACCTGCCGCTCAGGGCGGTGCTCTGCAGGATCAGATTGCTGATCAAATACTTAGGAATCAGCAGCAACAATTGGAGCTGCAGCGCCAAGGGTTGCAGGAACGGCCGGATACTTTCCTGCTTTTGCCAAAGAACAAGCCAAAAATTGTAGAACAATCTTTGGGGGAGGGGGGGGCTTGCTTCCCTGTTCAAGGATTTGAACTGGATGGGGCGCCGCAGGTATGGCTGGCTTGGCTGAGTGACGCGCTCAAGCCATGGCAAGGCCAGTGCTTGGGCCTGGCGCAGCTGGACCAAGTGGTTTCCACGTTGAGCAATGCGATGGTGGAGCGCGGCTATGTGACCAGCCGGGTTTATCTGCCGGAGCAGAACCTGAAGCAAGGCCGCTTGCGGCTGGCGGTGGTGCCGGGCCGCATCCATCAAATCCGGCTCAAGGATGGGCCGGGCGACCGCGGCCTGGCGTCCGCCTTTCCGCTTGGCGCTGGCGACATCCTCAATGTGCGCGCGCTGGAACAGGGTCTGGAACAATTAGGGCGAGTGCCCACCCAGCAGGCGACGATGGAAATCGTCCCCGGACAACAGCCGGGCGAAAGCGATGTGGCAGTCAGTCGCAGCCGCGCGCGCCAGCTGACCGGGCAACTGAGCCTGGACGACAGCGGCCAGCCCGCCACCGGCCGGCTGCAGAGCAACGCCAGCCTGCTGCTGGGCGGCGCCACCGGTTTCAACGACCTGCTGTCCCTGTCCTGGAGTCAGGATGCCGAGCATCTTGCCCACCCGCGGAGTCAGGCGCATACCGTATCCTGGCTGCTGCCCTGGGGCGATTGGACCGCGTTCGCCAGCTATAGCGCCTTCTCCTATCGCCAAACACTCCAGGGTACCAACCAATCCTTCTCTTCCAGTGGCCACAGCCGCAATACCCTGCTGTCGCTGGCGCGTCTGTTACACCGCGACCAGAGCAGCAAAACCGAGCTCAAGGCCAGCCTGACCCGCAAAGCCTCGCGTAGCTTTATCGAGGACACGGAAATCGTGCAGCAGCGCCGCGATCTGACCATCGTCGGCCTGGAGCTGAGCCATCGCCGCTATCTGGGCGAAGCGGTGCTGGACGCCTCGCTGGGCTATCAGCGCGGCATTGGCGGTTGGGGTGCGCAAAACGAGGTGCAAACCACCGCCGCCGGTTTCACCGCACGCCATGAACTGTTGCAAAGCCGGCTGGCTTTGCAGCTGCCGCTGCGCCTGGGCAGCCAAAACTGGCGTTGGAACAGCGAACTGCGCGGCCAATACAGTGCCGATCCGTTGCTGCCCTCGGAACAGTTTTCCATCGGCAGCCGCTACACCGTGCGCGGCTTCAATAGCAACAGCCTCAGCGGACGTGGTGGCCTGTACTGGCGCAATGAACTGAGCGCGCCGCTGCCAGCCGTGGCCGGCGCACAGCTGGAAGGCTATCTGGGCCTGGATGCGGGGAGGGTGCTGCACCCCGCCTATACCGACGACGCCACCCGCAGCCTATCCGGCTGGGCTGCTGGCCTGCGTTTGCAACTGGCGAGCCGGCTCAGCGCCGAGCTTGGCCATGAACGGGCAATGCACCAGCCGCAAGGCTGGAACCGGCCCGCCATCACCCATTTCAATCTGACCCTGCTCTGGCAATAGACCTTGCCCAGCCCCGTGCCTCGTCCAGGTGGATGAGGCGTGGCCCTGTACCGTTTCGGCGTCCTCATCATGAATAAATCACTCTATCGCATCATCTTCAATCAAGCGCGCGGCCAACTGATGGCGGTGCAGGAAACCGCCAGCGGGCAGGGCAAGGGCAGCGGCCGTGGCCAGAATGCGGCGGGGGTGAAATTCGTCGCCGCGCGCGGCTTCGGCTTCAAACTGTGTGCGCTGTGGGTGGGCGTCAGCCTGGGCAGCGCGGCGCTGGCAGCCGACATCGTTGCCGATCCCGGCGCGGTGGCAGGCAAGCGGCCGACGGTGATTCAGGCCAATAATGGACTGCCGGTGGTGCAGATCGCCACGCCCAGCGCCGCTGGCGTGTCCCACAACCAGTACCAGCAGTTCAACGTCGGCTCCAAGGGGGCGGTGCTCAATAATAGCGCGCAAGTCGTTAATACCCAGTTGGCCGGCTATGTCGGTGGTAACCCCAATCTGGCTGGCGGCAGCGCCCGCATCATCCTCAACGAAGTCACCCACGCCAACCCCTCGCAATTGAACGGCTATCTGGAAGTGGCAGGCCAGCGCGCGCAAGTGGTGGTAGCCAACCCATGGGGCATCAGCTGTAGCGGTTGCGGCTTCATCAACACCCAGCAAGCGATGCTGAGCACCGGCACGCCGCAACTCAACGCCCAGGGGGCTTTGACCGGCTTTCAAGTCAACGGCGGCGTCATCAGCATCGGCGGCGCGGGCCTGAACGCCGGCAATGTCGATAAATTCGCCATCATCAGCCGTGCGCTGCAAGTGAATGCCGAACTTCACGCCAAGCAACTGGAGCTGGTGCTGGGCCGCAATCAAGTGGACGCGGACACCTTGCAAGCGCGACCGCTGGCGGCTGATGGCAGCACCGCACCGGCCTTCGCACTGGACGTGGCGCAGTTGGGAGGGATGTACGCCAACGCCATCCGCCTGGTGGGCACCGAGATGGGGGTGGGGGTTAGGCAGCAGGGCGAAATGGCGGCGCGCGCCGGCGATTTGCAACTGACCAGCGCCGGCGACCTGGTGCTGAAAGGCAAGACCTTCAGCCAGCAGGACATCAAGCTCAACAGCGGTGGCAAGTTGGAGCACAGCGGCCAGACTCGCAGCCAGGGCGCGCTGCAAGTGGCCGCCACCGACGCAGCCCAATTGGAAGGTAGCCTGACGGCGGGCGGTGCGTTGGGGCTGGAAGCAGCCGCGGTGGCGGGCAAGGGCAGCGTGGCCGCCGGCGCCCAAGCCGACGGTCAATTGGGCGAGGCTGGCGCGTTGACGCTGCGCAGCCGCGCGGGCCTGGATTTCCATGGGGAATTGCTGGCCGGCGGCGATGTGAACATTCAGGCGGGTAGCACCCAGTTGCAGGGCGCGGTTGTAGGCGCTAGCCACGGCGATTTGAGGGTGACGGTGGACGGCGAGTTGAATGCTTCGCAAGCCAAGCTGGGCGCCAAGAATCTGGCTCGTTTGCAAGCCGGCGAGGACATCAAGCTGCAACAGGGCGCGCTGAGCGCCGGGCAGTTAGAACTGCAGGCGAGGGCACTGGATAACCGTGGCGGCCTGATCGCACAAAGCGGCGCGGCGGCCGGCTCGGTACGCTTGCAAGGGGTGCTGGACAATCGTGATGGCGTGATGGCTAGTCAGGGCAAAACGCTGAGCGTGGAGGCGGCGGCCATCGACAACCGACATGGCGAGATCAGCCACGCCGGCGCGGACACGCTGCGAGTGAGCGTGGACAAAATCGACAACCGCGAGCAAGGCAAGCTGCACAGCGACGCCAAAGCCGAGGTCAAGGCTGCGGAAATCGACAATGCGCAGGGACGATTGACCGCCTTGCAGGGCCTGGAGCTGAACGCCAGCGGCGTGCTGCGCAATGATGGCCTGCTGGGCAGTGATGGCCAGTTCAAGCTGACGGCCGGTGCGTTGGAGAACGGGGCCGGCCTGATCCAGGCGGGCAAGGACCTGCAACTGACCGCGGCCAGCGTCAACAACGCCGACAAAGGCCAGATTCTGGCGCTGGGCAAGGAGAGCACTAGCAGCCTGGAGATCAGCGGCCAGCTGAACAATCAGGGCAAGATTGCCGGCAATGCGGCACTGGACGTCAACGCCGCCGACATCGACAACCACGGCGGTAGCTTGCAGTCGGCGGACAAGCTGAATCTGAACAAACAAGCCAGCCTGAACAACGATGGCGGCCACATCGTTGCCAAGGATCTGAGCCTGAAGGCGGACACGCTCAGCAATCAGGGCGGCGAAGTCTTCGCCCAGCAAGCTCTGGACGCCCAACTGAGTCAGCTGAACAACGCCAAGGGCAGCTTGATCGGCTCGCAAAGCCTGAGTCTCAGCGTTGGCGACTTACTGCGCAACGATGGTCTGTTGGGCAGTGATGGCCAGCTCAAGCTGACGGTCGGCCAACTGGAGAATGGAGTTGGCCTGATCCAGGCCGGCAAGGATCTGCAACTGACGGCGGCCAGCGTCAACAACGCTGACAAGGGCCAGATTCTGGCGCTGGGCAAGGAGGCCGCCAGCAGCTTGGAGATCAGCGGTCAGCTGGTCAACCAGGGCAAGATTGCCGGCAATGCGGCGCTGGACGTCAATGCCGCTGATATCGATAACCACGGCGGTAGCTTGCAG